>CBFGVE010000331.1:0-3912 GCA_965651915.1 uncultured bacterium | reverse complement strand
ACAGCCCGTTCACGGACTGTAGGGACGAGACTCACTTCTAGCCTAGTAGCGGTAGTGCTCGGGCTTGAACGGGCCCTTGCGCGGGATGCCAAGATACTTGGCCTGGGCAGCGCTCAGCTCGTCGAGCCGGGCGTCGAAGCGGGCCAGGTGGAGTCGGGCGACCTCTTCGTCGAGCGCCTTGGGCAGAACGTACACCCCAACCGGATAGGCTGCCGGGGTACCATGCTTGGTGAAGATGTCGATCTGCGCTAGCACCTGGTTGGTAAAGCTGTTCGACATCACAAAACTGGGATGGCCCGTGGCGCAGCCCAAGTTCACCAGCCGACCTTCTGCGAGCAGGATGATGCTGCGCTTGTTCGGGAAGGTTATCTTGTCCACCTGCGGCTTGATGTTCGTCCAGGTATACTTCTTGAGTTTCGCCACCTGGATCTCGCTGTCGAAGTGGCCGATGTTGCATACGATCGCGCCATCCTTCATCTGCCGCATGTGCTTCTCGGTAATCACGTCGCAGCAGCCCGTGGTGGTGACGAAGATGTCGCCAAGCTTGCACGCCTCGTTCATCGGCATCACCGTGAATCCCGCCATTACCGCCTGGAGCGCGCAGATGGGATCAACTTCCGTCACGATGACCCGGGCGTTCTGCCCGAGCAGGGAGGCCGCACTTCCCTTGCCCACGTCGCCGAAGCCCGCGACCACGGCAATCTTGCCGGAGACCAGCGTGTCGGTGGCCCGGTTGATGGCATCGACTAGGGAGTGGCGGCAGCCATAGACGTTGTCGAACTTGGACTTGGTGACCGAGTCGTTGACGTTGATGGCGGGGAAGAGCAGCTCTCCACGTTCGTGGAGCTGATAGAGGCGGTGGACGCCGGTGGTCGTCTCTTCGGTGACACCGCGTATATCCTTCACGATGCGGTGGAAGCGCTTGGGATCACGCTTGAGGGATTTCTTCAACTGCTTGAGCAAGATCCCCTCCTCCTCCGAACCCGGCTTGCGGTCGAGGATCGCGGGATTCTCCTCCGCCTGGTAGCCCAGGAGAACGAAGAGCGTGGCGTCGCCGCCGTCGTCGAGAATCATGTTGGGGCCCTTGCCGTCGCCCCAGTCGAGAATGCGGTCGGTGAATTCCCAGTACTCCTCGAGCGACTCGCCCTTGTATGCGAATACCGGTGTGCCGTTCGCCGCGATGGCGGCGGCCGCATGGTCCTGGGTGGAGAAAATGTTGCAGCTCGCCCAGCGAACCTTCGCGCCGAGGGCTTCGAGGGTCTCGATCAGCATCGCAGTCTGAATCGTCATGTGGAGCGAGCCGGTGATGCGGGCGCCTTTCAGGGGCTTCTCCTTGCCATACTTGGCGCGCAGCGCCTTCAGGCCAGGCATTTCGGAGTCGGCGAGATCCATCTCTTTACGACCAAAATCAGCCTGGCCTATATCGGCAACGACATAGTCGGCAATGGATTTTTTAGTGGATTTACGGGCGGGTTTAGCGGGGGCTTTTGGCATGGGACACTTCCTCGGGTTCTTGGTTCACGGTTGAGAGCTTTGGTGGATGGACGATTCATTCGGGCTGTCGCAGGCTACAGCCAGCAACACGGCAAGTTCGGGCGTGGCACCCTCGATGCGCTGCAGGTGCATGAGAGCAAGACCTGCTTCGGCAATCCAGGTGGCTAGCTGGTCCTCGTCGAAGCCAAGCCACTGGTCGGCCCACTCCTCCCGGACCCATTCCTGCTCGTGGCGGGCTAGGTCCAGCAGGATAAGCCGTCCGCCAGGGCGCAGAACCCTGGCTGCCTCGCGCAAGGCGGTGGCGGGATTGCCGGCGTGATGCAAGGCCTGACTGAGAAAAACGGCATCCATGGAATCGCTAGAGAGCGGTAGAGCCTCCAGATCCCCCTCGGCGACTTCGATACGGCTCGAAAGTCCAGCCTGGGCTGCCCGCTCCGCAACGAGCTTGAGCATGCGGGGGGAGAGGTCTACCGCTGTGACCCGCGAAGCATACCGCGCGAGCAACAGCGTGAGTTCTCCTTCCCCAGCACCAAGATCGGCCACCGCCAACCCCGAGAACCCGGCCGCCAACCCCGCCGCCAAGGCGGCCCACCCGCCTCCGGGCTGGGTCAGGCTCCCGTAGCGGCCGGCGATATGATCGAAAAAATCGCGGCTCCTGCTCCGCCGCGCATCGAGAATGCGACGAACCGAAGCCTTGTCCTGAGGACCATTGGGCAGCTCGTCCAGGCTGCGGGTGACCAGCCGGGAAAGGATCTGGTCGCTGAGCGCGGCCCCTTTCCGATAATAGATGGAGGTGGCCTCGCGGCGGGTCTCAACCAACGCATTGTCGCGCAGCGGCTTGAGATGGCGGCTCACCGTGGATTGCGGAAGTCCTAGCACCTGAACTAGTTCCGCAACGGACAGCTCGGCCTGGCTCAAGGCGCGAAGAATACGCAGGCGAATCTCGTCGGACAGGGCCTTGAACGTTTCTATGGTGTTTTCGGGCATGCTTGATCTGTATTTTCGGATACACGAATATATCAGACCAGAGTGATTCCGCAAGTAGGGGTAGTGGGAAATTTAAATAAGGCAGGCCGAGGGGGTAACCAGCCGAATACTAGGATGAACGCAGCTCAGCCTACGCGCTGGCCCCTTCCTCTTTGGCTACCTCTTTGAAAATCTTCTCTTCCCCGGCATTGTGGCCGTGCACCACAAAGCCGTCGTCGGATTCCAGCAAGGCGGTGGCATTCAAGTCCTTGACCAGATCGCTGAGGTTGCGCACACCGCCGATCAGAAACCACACGGTAGTGGCCAGAGCCAGGATTAGCTTGAGCGCGACGAACCAGAACCAGAACCTCATCCAGGTGTCGTGGTCTGGCCGCGCCACCAGGTTCCAGACCAGCAGACCAAAGAAGGTCGCCAGCATAAGACCGAGCAAGCCGATGGTGGCATAGTATAGGTAGCGGTCGGCGGTGGAGAAGTCGTCGTTGATGCCCAATCGGCGCTGCCAGGCGGACCGGGCACCCGATGCGGCAGCGACCGGCACACCCGGCGCCACCGGAGTGGTGCCAAGTGGCTTGGCATACTCGCCGCGGTGCAGCATGCGGTCCAGGTTGAACTTTCGACCCCGCCCGCTCGCGAGCGAGACCATGACATAAACGATAATCGACGTAATCTGGGTGGCAAAGGCGATCTGCATGTAGTTGAGGGGGAACTCATCATCGATACGTTCCATCGTGAATCCGCCAAGGACCATGACGATGGCGGTCACCATCGCGGCCCAGGCCCCCTGGGTGGTTCCCCGCCGCCAATAGAGGCCGCCAATGATGCAAACGCCGGCCCCGGCGCTGAACAAGGCCCCGGTGAGGGCGAAAAAGAGCATGATGTACTGGGTCTGTTTGAAGAGAATGCTGAAGAAGAAGGCGAAAATAGCAACCCCCACGGCGGACAGCCGGAGATAGCGGAGGTGGATGCGGGGCTCGAACGGCTTCTTGCGGAACGGCATCACCACGTCCTGGAGGAAAATGCTTCCCCAGGAGTGCAGATAGGTGCTGTCGGTGGAGATGCTGCAGGCGAGCATGACCGCAATAAACAACCCCAGCATTCCGGTGGGAAGGAGGTAGCGGAGGGCCAGCGGAGTGGTCATCTGAATCTGGACCTGCGAATCGGCAATCTGGCCGATCTCCGCCTTGAGGCTAGCGCCCTCGGCAAAGAAGTTGGGGTGGTTGAGCAAAACGTAGGTTCCCAAGGCGAGCATCATGGGAATGAGCGCCAGGGTCACGGTGCGCCAGGAGCCTAGAATCCGGGCCATGCGCGCTTCATGGGGCGTTTTGGCCGAGCCGTTGTAGCCCTGGCTTCCCTGCCAGCACATATAGCCATAGAATCGGCTGAACAGCATCATCAGAAAGAACCAGATGCTGAAGGTTTCCGCCCGGGTGG
>CBFGVE010000330.1:0-3932 GCA_965651915.1 uncultured bacterium | reverse complement strand
GGGATTGGGCGTGCCGGGGATGATGAAGCGGGTGCGGCACCCTGGACACCGGCCCTCCAGGCCCGCCGTACCGACCGGCGTGTCCAGCCGCCGCCCGCAGCCTGGACAGTCCATAGTAATCAGGTCCTCATCCATCACACCGGGCCTCCCCTTCCCAACCTCACCACGCGCTCGAAATGGTCCACCTCGACCGGCTGGATCGACAGTCGCATCCCCCGGCGGCAAACCAGCATTCCAGACAGCTCGGCATCTGCCTTGATCTCGGCGAGACCGACGAGACGGGGAAACTTCTCGGCGAAGGCCACCTCGACCATCATCCAGACCGGATCGTCGGGCGTAGAGCGGGGATCGAAATAGGGGCTGGCCGGATCCCACGCGCTGGGGTCAGGCAGGCCAATACGCTTAACCTTCCCCAGTCCGGCCACCCCGGGAATCTTGGTGGCCGAATGGTAGAACAGCACCCGGTCGCCCACCCGCATCGAATCGCGCATGAAATTCCGCGCCTGGTAGTTGCGCACCCCCTCCCAGGGAGTCACGCCATCGCGGGCGAGATCGTCGATCGAATACACGTCGGGCTCGGTTTTCATGAGCCAGCAGGCAGCGTCGTCGGGCATGAGGAAATCTCAATGAGGCTAGGGTGAATTCAGCCGCCCATACTGCGCTTGGCCCAGGCCGGATTGCAACCTGAAACGGCTGGGTCGCTGAGGGAATTGACAAGGGTCGTGACAAGGAAAACCCCCGTCTTCGTCCCGATCATTGCCCCGATCTGTCATACAGCCCACGCCGTCGGACAAGTCGGACTCGTCAGACCTGTCCGACGGGGCGCGAAGCGCCCATTTCCACATTCGCCACACGGGAGCCGACTATCCTCACCCCCACCCCGCGCGAATGTGGAATCTAGGTCGGCTGGTCGCCGCGGGCCATGACGACCTTGCCGGTGCGGATCAGCTCGACGATGGGGTACTTCTTGAGCATGTTGGTGCAGGCATCGACCTTCTCGCTGTCGCCAAAGGACATGATGATCATGGAGGTATCGGTGAGATCGACGGTCTTGCAGCCAAAGTGCTCGACGATCTGGAGCACCTCGGTGCGCTGCTCGATCGCGACCGCGACCTTCACCAGGGCCATCTCCTTGACCACCGAGGCGTCGCCGGTGTGATCGACGCAGCGCAGCACGTCGATCAGCTTGAGCAACTGCTGAATGATCTGGCCTAGCCGGGTGGGATCGCCCTTTGCGGTGATGGTCATGCGGGAATAGAGGCCGTCGGCGGCCGGCGAGACCACGAGGCTGTCGATGTTGAAGCCCCGCCGGGCGAACACCTGGGCGATGCGGGCAAGGACGCCCGGCTTGTTGGCGACGTAGACGCTCAGGGTGTGGGTATCGTCGTTATTGGCTTGCGTTGTCATAGTCGTTCTTTCGGTCGTAATCGTTGGGGTCGTGGATTGACGTGGACGCAATCAGGTCGAACCGGTCGGGCGCTCCATCTTGGTGCCAGCCCTCGGCGGCTCGATGATCATGTCTTCGACGGCTTTACCGGCGGGAATCATCGGGAAGACGTTGTCGGACTTCTCGCACTCGCAGTTGATGACCACTGGGCCGTCGTTGTAGTCGAGGGCGCGCTGGATGATCTTGCGGACGTCGGCCGGACGCTTGAGGGTTAGCCCGAGCGCGCCGGGGTAGGCATCGGCCAGCTTCGCGAAGTCCGGCTTGGCCTCGAGATCGACGCCGCTTTCGCGGTCCTCGTAGAATAGCTCCTGCCACTGGCGGACCATGCCGAGGTAGTGGTTGTTCAGAACGAAGACCTTGACCGGCAGCTTGTGCAGGCAGGCGGTGGACAGCTCGCTCATCGTCATCTGGAAGCCGCCGTCGCCGACGAAAGAGACCACCACGTCGTCGGGCCGGCCGAAGGCGGCACCGATCGCGGCGGGGAAACCGAAGCCCATCGTGCCGGCACCACCAGACGAGATCCAGTCGTGCGGGCCGATGTTCTTGTAGAACTGGGCTGCCCACATCTGGTGCTGGCCGACATCGGTAGTGACGACCGCCTTGCCGCCGGTCATCTTGTAGACCTCGTCGATGACGTGCTGCATCTTGAGTCCGCCAGACTTACGATACTTGAGCGGATAGCGCTTCTTGTAATCCTCCAGGCGCGCAAGCCATTCCGTGGTGTCGGCCCGGCGGACGCGCTTGTTCAGTTCCTCGACGATGGCGCGGGCATCCCCAATGAGGTGGTGGTGGCAGGTGACCATCTTATCCATCTCGGCCGGATCGATATCGATGTGGATGCGGATCGCATCGCGGCAGAAGCGCTGGCGCTGGCCAATGATGCGGTCGTCGTAGCGCGAGCCGATCGAGATGATGCAGTCGGTTTCGACGACCGCCTTGTTGGCGTAGGCCGTGCCGTGCATGCCGAGCATGCCGAGCGCAAGCTCGTGATTCTCCGGGAAGCAGCCCTTGCCCAGCAGGGTGCTGGTGACGGGGGCCTGGAGTTTTTCGGCCAGTTCGAGCACGGCCTGGGAGGCGCCGGATAGCACGGCGCCATGGCCCACCAGCAGCAGCGGGCTCTTGGCCTTGCTCAGCGCCTGGGCGACGACTTCAATCTGGTCGAGATCCAGCTCCCACCCGTCGGGGTTGTAGCCCGGCAGGTCCATGGGCTCATCCATGTCGCCCGTAAAGCGGCCCGAGGAGATGTCCTTCGGAAGATCGATAAGCACCGGGCCGGGGCGTCCGGTACGGGCGATGTGGAAGGCCTCGCGGGTAATGCGGGGGATGTCGTTGGTGTTCTTGACCAGATAGCTGTGCTTGACCACCGGCATGGTGATGCCGAACACGTCGGCCTCCTGGAAGGCGTCGAGCCCGAGATTGGGGGTGATCGTCTGGCCGGTCAGGACGATCATGGGAACGGAATCCATGTGGGCGGTGATCAACCCGGTGACGGTGTTGGTCGCGCCGGGGCCGCTGGTAACCAGAACCACGCCGGGCTTGCCGGTGGCCCGGGCGTAGCCGTCGGCCATGTGGGTCGCGCCCTGCTCGTGGCGGACCAGAACCAGCTTGATGTTGGTGCCAGTGGTGACCAGCGCATCGAAAATTGGAATGGCCGAGCCACCGGACAAGCCCCAGATATACTCCACGCCCTCGCGCTCGAGAGTGCGGACCAGCGCCTGGGCGCCCTCCATATTGTCGTGTGTGATCTCATGGCGGCGAACCAGGACCTCGTGGGACCGGCTCATCGCGATATCTTTCTTAAGCGCCTTGGCAGACTCGGCAACAGTGCTGTTCTTATTGCTCATGGGGAACCATCCTTTTTCAAATGTGACGCCAAACATATCACCCAATTTGACCGTGTAAAGAATATTTTGGTTAAAAAATCACACAATTCGCCGCAGTTCATAATTTAATTGACTTTTTTATACATGATTATGCATCTTAATAGCATTTTACAGAGAATTCTTGGCAAAATGTGGCGTGTTTTAACTGAAGCTACAGAAAGGCTCCGCGCGGAGCAGCGTCTACAAGCCCGTTCCATGCTGTAGCGGCGTCTCCGCGAGACGCAATGCCGCTCGCGGAGCGGCCCCCAAAACTCCGTCCCGCGCTATTTCATTAGCTTGGTGGAAAGCCAGGCAGGAGGAATAGGCTGGCGTGCGATATCCGGGCCGGAGATCAGCAGCTCGGGGGCCGTCCCCTTCCACACGAAGTCTTTGTGGGGGAATCCCCACTGCATCTCCACGCGGTGGGGTGTGCGGCGCATGTCGACGAACAGAACGGTGAATGCATGGCGGCCTTGGGCAAGCGGGACCGACCAGGTTCCGAACGCATGCCAGCGGGTGGAGGGATACCATTCCTTCCCGTTCACATAGACGCGGAGGTCGTAGCCGCTCTCGTTGTCCGGCAGCAAGAACTCGCTGGGCGCGTGGAAGGTGTAGACGCCATC
>CBFGVE010000329.1:0-3935 GCA_965651915.1 uncultured bacterium | reverse complement strand
GCATGGAGGGATCTCGAGTAACGTTTTCGGCAGTCAATCTGAGTAAGGCCTTGATCAGCGCCCGAGCATGGATTCTAGCTGGGCTCTGAAGGAGGCCAGAATGGGCTTTGTGCCTGCGGTTTGGGCGAGGTTGGTCCACTCCCACGGGTCGGAGGCGTGGTCGTACAGCTCCTCGAACCCGTTGTTCCAGCGGATGTAGCGGTGGGTGGCCGAGCGCAGGCTGTAGTGCTGCTGGCGAGCGTCGGCCGGCTCGCCGGGCTTGGCCGGAAGCGCCCCGGAGATCACGCTAAGGCTTGTTGGCGGGCCGTCCCATTTCCCTGCAGCCGGATCGCGCAGCAGGGGGGCCATGCTGTATCCGTCGAGGGGAAGGGAGGCCCCGTTGGGGTCGTTCGGAAGGCCGCATAGCTCGTTGAGGGTGGGAAAAATGTCCACGAGGGAAACGGGGGTGCTGCAGTCCGCTCCGCGGGCCATCCCCGGTGCGGCGACAATGAAGGGAACCCTGACTGCGGCTTCCCACGGCGTGAACTTGTGGAGCAGGTTTTTGTCGCCCATGTGGTAGCCGTGGTCGCTGGTGAATACCACGATGGTGTTGTCCGCGTGGGGAGAGGCCTCCAAGGCATCAAGCACTTCTCCTATGCGGTCATCCATGAAGCTCACCGAGGCAAGATAGGCTTGGGTCCACCGCTTGATCATATCCTCTCCACCGACGCGGTAGAGCGCCTGGTATTTGGCTTCGGCCCATTTGATTCCCCCGCGCAGGCCCTCGACATGAACCAGTCCGGTATCGTTTTGGTCGTCCGCCAGGATGGCAGGAGAAAGGCGGATCGACTCAAGGGGGAAGCGCTCGAAATAGGATTCGGGCACAATCAGGGGGGCGTGGGGGCGGATGAGCCCGAGGGCCATGAGGAAAGGCTCTTCGCTCCTGTGCTTCCGGAGCCATGCCGCGCACTGTTGCGCCGCCCGCTCGTCGGGCATGAGGTCGCGGTCGGCTTCGCTCGCGTAGTGGAAGGGCGTGCCGTCCTGGAGCATCCATGTCCCCGTTCCGGCCGGAAGAGGAGGGTTAACCAGGAAGGGGCCGAAATCGGCATCCCAGTGGGTGGTGCCGCCGCCGCGCTGGATCGCGCTGCGCGCCGTCATGATCGGCAGGCCCCTTGGGGTCCTTTCGTCGGTGGCGATCATCGGGCCAAAATCTGCGGCGACCGCGAATCCCGTCTGGCCGTCCCGGTTGCGGAAGATCGTGTAGTCTTCCTCTCCGTTGTGGTGGATCTTCCCCGAGGCATAGATCCGGTAGCCATGGCTGCGGAAGTGCTCGAACAGCGTGACCGAGTTGCGGAGGACCGAGTTCTTTCGCCAGTGGCCCCATTCCTTGCCCTGGGAGAAAAAGCCGGTGGTGTGCGGATACAGTCCGCTCCACACGCTGGCCCGGGAGGGGCCGCACACCGGCACGTTGGAGGCCGCGTTCTGGAAGCTCACCCCCCGCTGGCGGAGACGCTCGACGTTAGGGGTCAGCGTATCGGGGTGTCCCCCGAAGCCTTGGACGCTGGCGTTCAGATCGTCGATGAACAGCACTAGGACGTTGGGCCGGCCTAAGCGGGTATCCCCGGGAGAGGCGGGGAGCGGCTGGGCGGATGAAGTCGGCGCGTTCCCGGCCAGCCCAGCGCCCAGGAACGCGGTTCCTAGGAGGCGTAGAGAAAGGAGGGGGCGACGATTCATGGCGGAACTCCTTTGCGAAGAGGTTGAAATCGCCCGCACGATAGCATTTCCGTCGGTGTGAATTGCAAAAAATTGAAATATCAGTGATGAAACTTAAAAATCGCGGGGAAATCACGATGATCGAAGACGCGCAACAGTCTAGAACAATGGTGTCGAGCGGTGCCCCCCCGGCATGGCGGTGGCCGGCCTGCCCAAGGCCGGATAAAATAGCGCGGGTCGCGATTGCGCCTTGCCACGGCGGCGATAGTTTTGTAGAGAATAGCGCTTCACGGAGCCAGCCGCATCGCGGGTGTAGTTCAATGGTAGAACTCCAGCCTTCCAAGCTGGTCGTGCGGGTTCGATTCCCGCCACCCGCTCCACCTTTCCCCCGCCCCCGCCGTCTGCTTCCCCGCTGGCCGGTGTTTCGCCGTGCGAATGCGTACGGAGCCAGTGGTTTCCCGCGTGCCGTTAGGGCATGCCTCGCTGAAGTGCCTGGAGGTGCTTGCCGAAGTGGATCTCCAGGACCTGGGCGTAGGTGTCAGGGTTCCCGGCGAGGCAGGCGCGGAGCCGGGGGCCGTACTCCGCGTGGGTGAGGACCGATCCAAAGGTGCAGTGCAGAATCTGCCGTCCCGGCGCGGTGAATCCCCGGCCCTCCGCCACGTCCTCCCAGCGTTCCAGGTAGAGGCGCTCCAGCGCGGTGTCGTCCGTCACTTCCTCCACCCCCGGAACGTCGGCTAGCGTCGCGTGGACGTGGTAGGTCGCCTTGTCGACGTCGTAGCGGGTTCGCGCGAAGGCGCAAAGTTCGCGGAAGAAGTCGGGCTCCTCGATCGCTGCGACGCGCAGGGCCTCCAGGTAGGAAGTGCCCGCGGTCTTGACGTGGAAGCGTCCGCGGGTCGTCCGCGCGAAGGCGGTATACATCGAGAGCTTGTCCGATCCGGAGTGGAGGCTCAGCTTGTAGGGGCCGAGCGCTTCGGCAATCGCGGCGTGGTCGTTGAGCGAGCGCTCGAAGGCGGTGGTGTCGCCAATGTAGTCGATGCCTTTCTCCATGTGTCCGATGAAGCGCGGGGCGAGCGAGACGAGCTTCATGCCGCCGGCGAGGCACTGTTCTGCGATGATCCAGTGCTCGGCGAGGGTGGTGGGCTGGTCGGTCTCGTCCACGCTCAGCTCGATTTCGTAGGGTCGGCCGGCCGACTCCTGCACCCGTCGGATATGGTCGGCGAGGCGCAGCGCTGCGTTGATGGCCCGTCCATACTTCACCGCCGCCCGCATGGCCTGCTCCTCGCCGATGGCGACCTCGGTGCCGTTCTGGAGCGGGAAGCTCTTGCCGCAGTAGTGGTCGAACCAGGGGATTTCGCCGCGCACGGCCTCGAAGCGGGCGCGCAGGGTGGTCTCGTCGTGGGAGTCGGCCCGTCCGTCCACGTGGTCCGAGGGGTCGATGGTGAAGAAGGTGAAGCCGGCGGAGGCGGTGCGGTCGATGTCCTCCTCGGTTTTCAGGTGGTCGGCGTCGGCACCGGTGGGCCCGGTCCATCCGGCGAGCCGCATGCCGTCGAGCGCGTCGCGCATCACGCCCTCGGGGCTGCGCCCGGTGCGGGCCATCTCGCGGATGGACTGCTGGGGGAAGATGGGCAGGATGCCCTGCCCGTGCGATTGCATTGCGCGTACGTGGCCGGGTGTTGCGAGCCCGGTGCGGTCGCCAAAGCCAAAGGAGGGGGAAAGTCCGAGCGTGGCAAGGTAGGGCTGCTGCATGGTGTTTCCCCTCGGGAGGGTGGTTTCGGGATTCTCCAAGGATTGGACAACTAGGCGCGGTCCTTGTCCAAGGATTGGAGGGAATGTGCTAGACCGGTACGTCGACCAGCAGGTCGTTCTGGACGAGGAGGCGGACGAGTTCCACGTCGAGGCGGTGGCCCGCCTTGTAGGAGGTGACGTGGCCCACGAAGCGGCCCTCCTCGATGAGGGCGAGGGCGGCCATGAGGTCGAGCACCGAGCGGTGCCAGACCGCCTCCAGCGACTTGCCCTCGTGGATGAGGTAGGGCTCGTTGTGGTACCTGTGCTTGCCGGCGATGAGGATGTTCTCGTGGGTGTAGCCGAGGTTGCGGACGTCGGCGAAGAGCTTTCCGATGGTCTTGCAGAAGACCATCTTGGACAGCGGGGTGTTGGTGCGGGCGCCGGCGCCGAGCCGCACTGCGTGATCGTTTAGCGGGAAGCGAATGCGCTGGCGCCCGATCGCGTTGGGAAAGTGGAGG
>CBFGVE010000328.1:0-3937 GCA_965651915.1 uncultured bacterium | reverse complement strand
TGCGGCCGTCGCGGGATCGGTGGTCGTGATGATGGGGTTCGGAAGCAGGATCTGGGACATCGCTCTATCGAGTTTCAGCCAAATGGGAGTTGAATCCATGTCCAAGACGGCGAGGCTGCCGCTCTGGGCTGGGGCCGCCGAGCTGTTTAGCATGAATCCACTCGGATACGGCTACGAGTACGTTAGGCTCGTCCACCTACTCAAAAATGGTGTATTCCCGGATGGCGTGGTCCTGGGCGAAAACCACCTGCACAACTTCTACATGACCAACCTGAACGAATTTGGAATCGTCGGATTGTTGCTTTTCGTGGCCATCCTTGCAACGATCTTCAAATCCGCCGTCCTCAATGTGGGTCATTATCGCGGCACGGAGGAGTTTCCCGTTGCGGTTGCCATGTTGGCGGGACTGATCTCGTCTATGGTCCACATGATGTTCGCCACCATGCTCCTGCGGTCGGAAGCTGTTTACGGTGCCACCTTCTGGATGGTGGTTTCTATCGTACTGGCAATGGCCTACAGGCGAGATCGCGCGACGAAGACGGGTGCCGTACTTACCGCCTCACTCGATAAGTCATTGCAGGAAGGGCGTTAGCGCCATGGCCAAACTGCAACCCGGCTTCGGAGTCTATTTTGATCCAACCAAGACAACCTCGGGTCAAAGGTTTTTTCGGCAGCTCTGCAAAGCAATGTCAGCGCGGACTGTGCCGTTCAGAGCGAAACCGGGGGCAGTGCTTTTCAACATCTCTGGGCGCATACACGAAATTGCGTTTGCGAAGCTGCGCGGCCAGAAAATAGCACTGCGCGTCGACGGCCTTTACCATGACAGGCTTTCAAGGGAATTCCTCGCCACCTTCCCCGCGCCATTGCGTTCTTTGCTTGGATTGGGGCTCCGGTTTACGTGGCTCCACGACCCTATGGCGCACCTGGCCAATTTTATTGACCAGAATTGGAAGGCCTTTGTACGCATCCTCCTCGCGGACATCGTAATATACCAGTCTTTGTTCTCCCGTGATCTCCACAGTCGATACTTTAGGGCCAAGCCGCACAGGGTAATCGTCAATGGATCCATCTATGGCGGTGGCAGAGCGGTACCGGTCGTCCCGGAGGATGGTGAAATCCGACTAGTGACGATTTACAACGATTGGAAGCCGGCGAAGCGGCTGAGCGAGTTGGTGGAGTTCATCTGCTGGGCCAGGGAAGTTCGGGGCATAGCCGTTTCACTGGCCATCCTGGGGTACACTGGGAAGATGCCCCGGGGCGCCCACGCGGCGATGAAGGAAGCGATGGAAACCCGCACTTACTTCAAGACGCTGCCGAAGTTCTCCGAATATTCCGGCGAGGCGAAGGAGATTTTACTCAACAGCGATTTGTACATCACATTTACCAATCGAGATCCTTGCCCGAATGTCGTTGTCGAGGCGATGGCCCATGGGCTGCCCGTGGTCGGTCTCCGGAGTGGCGGCCTTCCCGACATTGTCGGGGAAGCTGGAATCCTGTTGCCCGATGGAGACGCTGCCGGTTTTTTTTCTCCAAGCCGGCACGAACCTGGATTTGCCCCGATAGATTTCGAGACCGTCCTCTCGGCGATATTGGATGTGAAGAGGAGTAGCGGGGAGTACCGGGCAAAAGTTCGGAAAAGGTTCGAGGAAGACCTTGCCATTGAAATAGTTGCCGAGCGGTACGTCGCTGCCCTGGAATCAATAATCTGAGGTAAACGAATGACAACGGATTCGAATAATGATACCGAGGCCGTCACCGTGGAGAAGGCCGCTTCCGACAAATACCCGGTCCGGTCGGATACGGAGAACCTCGCCAAGGCAATCTTGGAGGTGATGGAACTCGCCGACTCGCACGGCGTAGCTAGCTGGCTTTGCTACGGAGCTTTGCTGGGGATGGTCCGCGAGAAACGGCTGCTCCCATGGAACAACGACGCAGAGCTGGGGTGCTGGTACGAGCCGGAAATAAAGAAGAAGTTCCGGCAGATGGCGGATGAGCTGAATTCCCGTGGATATCATGCCTACTTCTACAGCACGGTGGGTGCCTTGGGCGTGAGGAAGAAGGGTGTAAACGTCAACCTAAATTGTTTCTGGCGTGAAGGTGAGTATGCGGTGCGCCCCCATGAAACCGCCTCAGAGCCGGGATATTCTTCTCTACCCTCTCACTTGGCCTATTGGGTGGGGGTGTCACTGGGCGCTTATCCATCGGGTATCGCCGGAGCGAGTAGGAAATTCCTGTCAAACAGGGAGTTGGCTAAGTCTGCTACGATCAGCCTGCTCAGGATCCTGCCCCTTCCGATCCGGCTCCGCCTGGTTCCAGTCTTCTACGGGCTGTCCAGGACGTTCGGTGGAAAATTCCAGAAGACTGGCATTCCCGCCGAATATTTCGAGGAATTTTCGTTATTCGATTTCTATGGCGGAAAGGTGCGCATACCCGCCAATCCAGACCGCCTACTCCAATTCATCTATGGAGAGGGTTGGCGCGTACCCAAGGACGCGTGGAGCTTCTATGCGGAAGGGAACAAGCGGGAGTCTGGGATTGTTTTTATCGACGAGATGTGGGATTACGGCAGGATGGATATTCTCTAGCATTGTTGGAGCGATGATTCTGAAACAGATCTGGAACAAGGACCCGGGCGTATAGGATGTGCGGCATAATCGGAATAGCCTCCACCAGAAGTATCGAGGTTAACTGGCTTCTCGAGGGCCGGGATGCGATGCGTCATCGGGGACCCGACGGAACCGGTGCCTGGTCTTCTCATGACGGCCGCATTCACCTCGGGCACCGGCGACTGGCAATTATCGATCTCTCGAGCGGCGGTCGGCAGCCAATGCTCGGCCCGGATGGCCGCGATTGCATCACGTTCAACGGTGAGATTTACGGATTCAGGGAGCTTCGCAAGGAGCTCGGAGGGCGCGGGCATGTCTTCCGCACCCAATCCGACACCGAGACAATTCTCGCGTCCTACCGGACTTGGGGGCGAGATTGCCTCTCCCGGCTGGGAGGAATGTTCGCATTCGCCTTGTACGATGCAGCTAGGGAGGACTTGATTCTCGCACGCGACCGATCGGGGGAGAAGCCGCTGTTCTACCGGATTGAAGGTGGGGAGATCCGTTTCGCATCGGAGTTGAAGGGGCTATTCGCGGACCGGGATTTTCCCCGGCGGATCGATCCCGAGGCCTTGGACTGCTATTTGGCTGCAGGGTTCGTCCCCGGCGACCGGTGCATCCTGCAGGGTGTTCACAAGCTTCCTCCGGCGCATGCCCTCGCCTTTAGCCTAAACTCAGGGGGAGCCGAAATCTGGCGATACTGGCGGCCTCCCGCTCCACCTGCACCAGGAAATCACAATGTCTCCGATGGGGAGTTGCTCGACGAGCTCGAAAGGTTAATGAATCGGTCTGTCCAACGGCAGCTGGTATCCGATGTCCCGATAGGCGTACTCCTGAGCGGCGGGGTCGATTCCAGCCTTGTCACGGCGTTGGCGGCCCGCAACCGTGCGAATATCAAGACATTTACCGTGAGATTTCCAGGATACGGGATGTTTGACGAGACCGAGCACGCGCGCCTCATCGCGCAGCGATTCGGAACCGAGCACGTGGAGCTTGAGGCCGAAGCCGCTGATGTCGGACTCCTGGAGATCCTTGCCCGCCAGTTCGATGAGCCGGTGAATGATTCCTCTATGGTTCCCGCCAGCCTGGTCTCCTCTATGGTCAGGAGCCACTGTTCGGTTGTATTGGGAGGCGACGGAGGTGATGAGCTTTTCGGAGGCTATTCCCACTACGACAGGCTGCTCAAGCTCCGCCGGATGGCGGGTCGAATTCCACTCATCATCAGGAAATCGCTCTCGAAGGCGGTAGGTGAACTCTTGCCCATTGGGTTCAAGGGGAGGAATTGGGTCTTAGCAGCGGGCACCGACTTCGAACACGAAGTTCCGCTTGTC
>CBFGVE010000327.1:0-3948 GCA_965651915.1 uncultured bacterium | reverse complement strand
CTCGTGCTGCAGCGCAACGGACACGAGGTCACCATCTGGGGGCCTTTCGAGGACTACCTGGCCCAGGTCCGCGAGGCGGGCGAGAACCTCTCCTATCTTCCCGGCGTGAAGCTTCCGGCGGAACTGACATGGACCGCCGACCGCGCCGAGGCGGTGCGGGATGCCGAGGCGGCGGTGCTGGTGGTGCCCTCTAAATTCTACCGGGACACCGTAGGCTCGTTCGCCGGCCTTCTCCCGCAATCCTGCATGCTGGTCAGCGCGACCAAGGGGCTAGACAAGGAAACCCACCACCGCATGAGCGAGACCGCCGAGGAGGTGCTGGGACGCGAGCCGGTCGCCGCGCTTTCCGGCCCCAGCCATGCCGAGGAGGTCGCCCGGGGCGCGCCTTCGGCGGTGGTCATCGCCTGCCGCTACCACATCATCGCCGAGCGCCTGCAGGAACTGTTCAACAGCCCCGTATTCCGAGTCTACACGGCCGAGGACACCGTGGGGGTCGAGCTGGGCGGCGCACTGAAGAACGTGATCGCCATCGCTGCGGGCATCTGCGACGGAATCGGCTTCGGCGACAACACCAAGGCTGCGCTGATCACCCGGGGCCTCGCCGAAATTTCCCGGCTCGGTGCCGCGCTCGGCGCCGATCCCGCGACTTTCAGCGGGCTTAGCGGCATGGGCGATCTGATCGTCACCTGCACCAGCCGCCACAGCCGCAACCGTTCCGTGGGCGAGCGGCTCGGCCGCGGCGAATCGGTCGAGCAAATCCTCAGCAGCATGAAGCAGGTCGCCGAAGGCGTGTGGAACTGCGCCAACGCCAAGGCGCTCGCCGCCGACGTCGGCATCGAGGTGCCCATCACCGAGGAGGTGTACGCTGTCGTGCATGAAGGCAAAAACCCCCGGGACGCAGTCGAGGCCCTGCTCAGCCGCGACCCCCGCCCCGAACAGGATTAGGATCGCTATGGATGTTCCAACCCGTTTTTCCCGGCCCCACTGGCCTGGGTTAGCCGCATCGCTTTCTTGCCTGGCCCTCCTCCCGCTCCTGCTCGCAGCCGGTTGCGCGAGCAGCAAGCCCGCACCGCCACCCCGCCCGCTGGGCTGGACCGAAATGCGCCCCGTGCTGGCCAATGCCCGCGATCCCCGCCGCCTCGGCCTCACCGTTTACGATGGGCGCGATGGCCCCGTACTCGAAGGTGCATACCGCAGCTACGAATCCCAGGCGGCCACCCTAGCGTGGTCCCGCAAAAGCACGCTGCCGGTGCTCGACATCGACGTCGGCGCCCTATCCGCCCTCCCCGTCCTAATCGACAGCAGCGCGCCGGACAACTGGATTTCCCTTGCCGTCGGCGTTAGCGCCCGCTGCGAGGTGCTCGGCCCGCCGCTCTACCAGCGGGGACCTGACCACGTCGCGCAGGAAATTCCAGGGTTTCTGACTCTCGCCAGCCGCGTACGGCTGTTCAATCCCAGGGATACCGGGGTCGTCATCGTAGACCGGGTTCCTTTCTACATGCTGGCTGCCGTGGGTTCGCTCGGCGAGATCACCCGCCTCCCGGCATCCGCCTCGAAGGTACCCCAGGCGGTGCTGGGTGCCGAATTCCTCCGGGGCTTCAGCTTTGTGAAGTTCGACTTCCCCAACCGCAGTATTTTCTTCTCCTCGACCGAGCGCTTCCCCCGCCATCCAAGAAATATGGAGGTCAGCCTTCCGCTGATTGAGCACCGGGGAGCCATCGCCGTGGAGGCGCTTCTCGACGACCGTCGAACACGACTGGTGATCGATACCGCCGGCGATTTCGAAATCGTCACGGACAGCGACCGGATCGACGCCGTCGATCTCCAGCTCGACAGCCTGCTCATTCGCGATGCCATCGTGACGCCCGCCATTGATGCCCGGGTCAGCCCAGCCTACGAGGCAAGGATCGGCTTGGGCCTCCTCAGGGACTACATTCTCGTTCTGGATTTCAAGAACCGCATGCTCCACCTCGGGAGTCCCGTGGAGTAGAGTCGGGCAGCCGTGCTATCGCGTCGATTTTCCAGCCACACCCGCCCTCCGCACCGCCCTGTCCGGGAAGAAGCTCCGGTCTTCGATGACCATAGCCTGGAGCAGCTCGCAGGGCGCGTAGCGTGGGCCTATAGTCTGGCTGAAAACGGACAGACTGTCCACCACGAGCGACAGCCCCAGCTCGTCGGCCTGGCGGAGCGGTCCGCCTAGAAATCCGGGAAAGCCTGCGCCCAGCACCGCCGCCAGGTCGATATCCTCCGGGCTGCGGTGGGGCCCCTCTTCCAGTATGCGGGCCGCTTCGGATATCCATAGCAACAGGAAGCGCTCGCGCAGGTCTCGGATGGAGGTCCCACGCCGCGTGCGGCGACGGGCCATGCGTCTCCGGGAAGCCGAGCCGAAAATCGCGCCGGCCTCCGCCAGCCGCGCTGCGACCTGCGGCGGTGGCTCCATGCGGGGGCCAAGCTCCCGGGCTACCCGCTCCACCAGTCCTCCGATGTCTCCCCCGCTCCAGTCCATCGCTACCGCGATCGGATCCTCAGCCATCCCAAGCTCGCGCAGCGCCCGGCCGATCTCGGCGGCGGAAATCCCCTCTTTGAGCATCCAGGCCGACTCCAGCAGCACCGGCAGGCGAAGCCGCACGGCCATGCGGCGGGGAACCCGCCCAGAAGCCGCATCGAATAGTTCGGAGGGAGTCGCAAGCAGTTGCTCGGCGCGTTGTCGGCGCAGCGCGATTCGGGCCAGGTTGGCAGCCACCGGCCCTGCCGCCAGCTCGCGACAAACCGCCTCTTCCCGCCGGAAGCTTTGCTCCATCGAACCGCGCAAGCCCCGGCTCGCCAACTCGACCGCCCGGCTTTGCGAGGGATAATGCACCCCGTCGCCCTGATCGATATCCCGCAGCGCCCGGAACTGCGTGGCGACCATGGCGAACAGCCGGTTGTCCGGGTGGCCCCGACGGCGCGGCGGCGGATGAAGGGCCAGGGCCGAGCCGGTCTGCTGCAGCAGCAAACGGGGAACGCAGCGGTCGGCCAGCCCACAGGCTAGCGCCGCGTCCGCATCCAGCAGCATGCCGGTCCGCAGCAGCCGGATGGCGGTGGCGAGTCCCACCAGCCGGGGAAGGAGGTATGCCCCCCCGGCATACGGGAGCAGACCAAGCTGAGTATCGGGTAAGCCCAGTTTCGATTCCTTGCTCGCCGAGCAGACGCGGTAGGTGCAGGCCATGGCCAATTCCAGGCCGAGTCCGAAACAGTCGCCATCGATGAGCGCGACACTGGGTGCGGGAAGCTGGGCAAGGCGCAGAACTATATCCTGGACCGCCTGGATGGCGGACGAGGTGTAGTCGGCGGCAAGAATGCGCTCGGCGGTCAGCTCCCCGGGGCTGAACACTCCGGGATGCGCCGAATCGATGAGCAGCCCCCGCATGCGCGTATCACCGCAAAGTGCGTCGAAGCGCAGCCTCAGCGAATCGAGCAGCGCGGAATCCAGAACATTCGGCGGCGCGCCGGCATGGTCGAGGGTGAGGCGGTAGACCCCATCGCCCAGCAACGCGAGATGGACCTGAGCGGTCATGCGGCTTGTCCCGAATCGGGGCGTAGGTTCCAGCCTCCCCAGACGAAGCCCAGGGTGTACCCGGGGACGGCATGGGGAAGGTGTCCGGAACTCATTTTTCAAGTTCGCGCAGTTTTTGCGCGATAAGCTCCGAGGTATCGCCGGGATCGCGCGGGGGAAAATCGAAGCGGGTTTCGAGCAGTTCGACCATGCGCTGGGCCACCCGCTCCTCGTCCCCGCCTTCGACGGCCACCTCGACCTCCATCCCCTCATGCAGTCCAAGCGAAAGAATGCCCATGATCGAGCAGGCATCGCAGGAGCCCTCGTCCGAGGTCAGGGTAATCGAGGAACCCATCTTCATCGCCTCCTTGACGATGGCGGTGTTGTCGGACTCGGCGCAGGCGGCGAAGGGC
>CBFGVE010000326.1:0-3956 GCA_965651915.1 uncultured bacterium | reverse complement strand
CGTGTGGCTGAGGGTCCTAAACATGGCCTCGGCCGACTTCAGATCGCTTACCTCACTTTCGGCTACCAGGGGGTAAACCAGGTAGGCCTGCCGGCCCTTTGCGACCTGCTTGCGGATAAAGCCGTAAGCATCGGGAAGCTGCTCCTCCTTGATGACCCGGGTGACGATTTCCTGGCGACCCGGAGGCATCTCGTCAATCACGCTGACGTCGAGGTCGCCGTAGAGGGTCATCGCCAGGGTTCGGGGGATCGGCGTGGCGGTCATGACCAGCACGTCGGGACGGGGCCGCTGGTGGTACAGCACGCCGCGCTGCTCGACTCCGAACTTGTGCTGCTCATCGATGACGGCCAGGCCGAGGTGCTGGAACTGCACCTGGTCCTGGATAATCGCGTGGGTGCCCACGAGAACCTGGATGCGACCGCTCTTGACCCCGGCCAGGGTATCGCGGCGTTCGGCCGCACGGGTATCGCCGGAAAGAAACGCCATGGTCAAGCCGAGCGGTTCGAGAAAGCGGCAGAAGGTCTGGAAGTGCTGCCAGGCGAGGATTTCGGTTGGGGCCAGCACCGCGCATTGGCTTCCGCTTTCTACGGCCTCTGCTATCGCGCAGGCGGCGACCAAGGTCTTGCCCGACCCGACATCGCCCTGGAGCAGGCGGTGCATGGGGTGCGGCACCCGCAGGTCGCGCACGATCTCCTCCACCACCCGGAGCTGGGCGCGGGTCAGGGCGAAAGGGAGCGAAGCGACGAGCTGCTCGCGCAGGCGGCCCGGGGATTCGTGGCGGAAGCCCTCGATAAACTTCTCGTTCTGGACCTTGCGGGCGACCAGCACGAGTTGCACGCAGAGAAACTCCTCGAACACCAGGCGGTGGCGCGCCCGCTCGGCGGCGTCCAGCTCGACCGGGAAATGCACCTGCCGAAGGGCGTCGCGCATGAGCGGAAGATGGCGGCGCTGGCGCAGCTCGGAGGGTAAGGTTTCGGGCATGAGATCGGCATAGTGCTCGACCGCGCTCGCGGCGATGCGGCGCATGATGCGCTGGGGTAGCTGCTCGGTCAGGTTGTAGACCGGGACGATGCGGCCAATATGCAGCGAGTCATCCCCGTCGCTCTCCAGCCGCTCGAAATCGGGATGCGGCATCACCGACTGGCCCTGTCGGTGGCCCACCTTGCCGAAGCAGACAAGCTGGGTGTCCACCGTAAGCTGATCCTTGAGCCAGGCGGAGCTGAACCAGCGGAGCAGCAGAACGCCTGTTCCATCGGTGAGCGCGGCTTCGAAGTAGGGTTTTCCGAAACGCGGCGTGACCCAGTCGGTCGCGGCGATTCGACCCTTGACCGAGGCGAAATCGCCCTGCTTCAGCTCGCGGATCTTCTGAAAATTGCGGCGATCCTCGTAGCGCCGGGGTAAGGTAAACAGAAGATCGGACACGGTCCGGATGTCGAGTCGCTCCAGTTGTCCCGCCCGCTTCTCGCCAACGCCTCGCACGAAGCGCACAGGCGTGTCGAGTACCTCGGGAAGGAGCGGGTCCGGGTCTGGGGCGGGAGTTTCCATTGAGAGCGACAGACTACTCCAGCGGCGAGAGCCGGAGCAAGGCGAATGAGGACAGGTTGCTAGCGCTTGCGGTCCACCCAGCCAGCAAGGTCGAGTTCGAGCAACCCGGAGCGGTCGGAGGCTTCGCGGAAACCGATGCGCACCAGATAACGGTTATGCGCGGGATCGCCCCGGGGGGCTTCGATCCAGCGCACGTCCTGGTCGATGAAGAAATCCATCCGGCGGCTGAATAGGAATTCAGCAATTTTAAAGTCGCGGTAGGACGGGATCGCGAAATCGAGACAGATACGCAGGCGGTTGCTTCCGGTACGTATACCGATCAGCAACCCTGCCGGGACCATATCGCGGAGGATAAACACGGAAAGCCAGTTGGGCTGGGGCGAAAAATCGAACGTGGGCTGCGACTGGCGGATGCAGGACGCATAGAAGCGGAGAAACTGCTCGAGATAGGGGTTGTCGTGCTCCACCTGGAGCAACTGGAAAAACTCCCTGGTGCGGTGCATCGCCAGCAGGTTGTGAATATTGATGAACACAATCGCCACGTTCAGCAGCACCACCGGGATGGAGCCAATCAGGATTCCGTAGAGCGAGAACACCCCCGCGCCTATCAGGTTGATTACCCGTAGGCGAACCACCCGGCGCATCATCATCGACACCGCGATCAGCACCGAGGCGGCATAGCCCAGCAGCTCATACAGGAGGTCCAGGTTCATAAGGACGTCATTCTACCCGCAAACAAGCCCGGAGGCAATCTCTCAGGCGGGACCGCACAGGGCAAACGCATCGACATGCTGTGTAGTGCGGCGACACGCGGCGCTGGCTTGAAAGCGGATGGGATTAGGAAGGGTAGGAACGGAGGAGGAATAAACCACGAATTAACGCAAATGGACGCAATTCGGGGCATCCGTGCCGGACCTGCATATCAACCACAGCAAGGGCACTCCGGTAACCTGGGGATAGAGGGGCTGGAGTTACCGCCAGAGGATTACGGCCTCACGGCCGCGCTACGAACGAACCCCGCCTCGGGTGGAAACAGCCGACACGTGATGGGCCCGATCCTCGTCGTTCCTCAACTTCACTACCAAGATCACCCTACTGTTCCCTCCACGCTTATTCGGCAAGAGGAGGGAAATCGATTTCAATCCCGATCGCGATTTCGATTTGGATTGGATTGCTTCGTGCTTCATCGTGGCCTTCGTGGTGAAGAATGTAGGCGAGAAGCGGCATGCCAAATTGTTGAATCGTTGGATTGACAGCGCCCGAGGACAATGCGAGAGTTTTGATCTAAGTTTCGGCAAATTTCAGAACTGTAGCAAAAGGTTGAAAAGATGAATTCACAATGGACAGCGATCGCCATCGCAACCAGCTTTATGGGGGCCTCCATGGGAGTCACAGCCAGCCAATTATCACCCGAAGAGGCGTTGACCGACTACGGTACCAGGGAAACGCGGAACGTCGATGCCGACATCGCCGCGCGTCAGGAGTCGAAGATCATCGCGAAACCCACGCCGCAGCAACTGTCTTTTCAAGACCTTGAATTGGGAATGTTCATCCACTTTGGCCTTCCGACCTACACCGGCAAGTCTTCCGGAGATGGGCCATCGAAGGATCCCGCCGAGTTGTTCAATCCGAAGAACCTAGACTGTGACCAGTGGATGGAAGTGGCCAAGTCCATGGGCGCGACCTATGTCGTGCTGACCGCGCGGCATGAAGGCGGCTTCTGCGTCTGGCCAACCGCCACCACGGATTACAGCGTGAAAAGCAGCCCCTGGAAAGACGGCAAGGGCGACGTGGTTCGGGAGTACGTCGACGCGGCTCGTCGGCACGGGTTGAAGGTTGGGCTGTATCACTCGAGCTGGCACGATGCGAATCTTCAGGACTGGCGGATTTACGATCACTTCAAGAATAATGATCCCGAAAAGCTCGAGACCTTCACCAGACTACAGGAGCAACAGCTTACCGAACTTCTGACAAATTACGGACCCATCGACTACTTCTGGTTCGACCACCATGGATGCCCAGGCTACGGTGCCGACCAGTTCTGGAAACGTACCGATGCAACGGTGCGGAGGCTTCAGCCCGACTGCATAATTTTTGGTCAGGATTCCTGGATAGCCGGTACCCACAGCGGGTTGGCTCCGTACCCGCTCTGGTATGCCATGGATACCGCCGACGGAACTCGCGGAACACGCCCCATTCCGGAACATGCAAAACACGGGCATCCCTGGGGGATGTACTATAAGGCATGGGAGGCTAATTTCAATGCGAGTGGCGGATGGTTCTGGCGGGGTGGCAAAGTTGTCTCGCTGAACCGATTGCTCGAGATGTACATCCGCTCGGTCGGCCACGGCGCCAACTTCCTGCCGAACTTCGCACCAGACCCTAATGGTGTGATGTCGCCTGAGGTCGTC
>CBFGVE010000325.1:0-3984 GCA_965651915.1 uncultured bacterium | reverse complement strand
AACGGGGTTTCACCTTGGTTTAGCTGCTGGTCGTCATCGCCATCATCGCGATCCTGATCGGCCTGCTGCTTCCGGTGGTCGGATCGGCCCGGGCGAAGACTGGACGAGTCGCCTGCATGAACAACCTGCGGAACATTCACATGCTCTGCTTGCTTTACTCAAGAGACCACAACGACCGGCTGCCACCCAGCTACGCGGGGAATCCCAGTGCATTTCTGCGGCCGCAGCGCGATACACTCCGGAGCTACATGGAGCCCGCAGGCTTCACCAAAGAAATGTGGTACTGTCCGAGTCTGATCCCCCAGGCGCCAAAGCGGACGCCCGAAGCGTGGGAGGGGACCGGCTCGCAGATCTCAATTGGCTACGTCTATCTGGGCAATCCAACGGAGTCCACCTCCAGCTACTACAAGTTCACCACCAAGCCGCCCTACCAGGATAGTTTTAGCATGGTGGGCGAAGAGGTCCTGGCCGCCGATTTCTGCACCTCGAGGCCGAAATCCACGGCGACGAAGGGGGACCAGGTGACCCGTTGGACCGGCTTTGCTCACGACGGGCTCGAAAAGCCAAGGGTCTGCAACCGCGTGTTCGGCGACGGGCACGTCGAGGGCGCGGGGCTTGCCGACATCAAGTACCAGTTCCTCTTTGAGTCGGGCACCCGCGTCTACTGGTAGCCTCGCCGTGCGCCCGATACCGCGATCCCTTCTCTACCGCATGCGCAGAAGCTCGAAGGCCTTTCCTGCCAGGGCGTCCTTGGCGAACTGCCCCCAGAAGGGCGTGGGCTCGTAGGTCCAGTCGGCAATCATGATCGGCGAGGCGCGGGGATGAAAGCACCAGCCCGTCCAGTGAATCCGGTGCTTCTGGACGAACCCCAGCAGGTCGGGCACCCAGGTGTAGGGATTCTCCTGAGCCTCCTCGGATGGGATGAAGGGGAAGTGGATGATATCGGCGCCGACCTCGCCGAGAAAGATCGGATGCTTTTCGGCAGCGGGCAGCACTCGTTCAGCCCAGTCGCTGTGCCAGTGGTAGGTGTGCCACGAGTACATGATGCCGTTGCCGCCGAGATCGTCGAGCGCGTAGCCGTTGACTACGCCGCGCAGGTCGTTGCACCACCATAGGCCGCCGGCGATTACGATGTTCCGCGCGCCGGTGGAGCGTACCGCCTCGACAAGCGCCTGCATCCCCACCGACTCAAAGCCCTGGTTGCGACGCTTTTCCTCGTCGGCGAGAAACGAGGATTCATCGTGCTTCGCCTGTTCGCCCACGAAGCCGCCGTTGCGCCAGATCTCCCAGGAAATGCCGTGGGGCTCGTTGAATAGGTCGAAGAGCACCGCGGGATGATCTTTGTAGCGTGTGGCGCAGTCCCGCCAGAAGGCCGCGTGCTCGGCCCTGGGGGCGCGGAAGCGATGAAGATCGATGACGACATAGGCACCGCGGTTGGCGGCGAGGGTCACGATCCGGTCGATCTTCTTCCGGTAGGATTCGCCGCCGTCGCGCTGCTGCGCGCTTTCGCCGAACCAGAACTGTTCGCGTACGGGCAGCCGGATGCAGTTGGCCTTCCACTCCTCGATCGCCACGACGACCGAGCGGACGACCTGCTCGTCGAACGGCAGGGTTTCCAGGCCGCCGGCATTGACGCCCTGCAGCCAGACCTCGCGGCCCTTGTCGTCGAGTACCCGGTTGCCTTCAACGTGCAGGAGGGGCGGCCAGGCTTCGGTGCGCGGATCCTCGTCGGCCACGCTCCGGGCGGTCTGAATCTCGTCGGCCAGCAGCGACTGCTCGCTGCGCAGGGTGGTGGGGGAGATGGGGCGCAGCACCAGATCGTCGAGATCGAACTGCGCCGCATGGGCGGTGTACAGGGTGGGTTTGATCTCCAGCGAGGCAGCCCTGCCTTCGAGAAGGAAGCGCGTGCGGGCATCGGCCCATCCGTCGGTGGGCTGGGTGGTGTAGGGCGGCTTTAGAAAGCTGCTCGGCTTGATTTCCTTGCCGGCCTCGTCGCGGAACACCAGCGCGACGCGGGCGTCGAAATAGGGTCGCTCCCCCTTGGCTAAACGAGTCACCCGCTGACGCCATTCAAGTTCGAAGGCCTCGGCTCCCGGGGGAATGTCCAGCGTGCGGGAGGTCGAAACCACGCTGCCCCATTTGGAACTGTGCAGCCGGAGGAATCGGTTGCCCGCCTCTTCAACCCGCGCCGAGCCCGGACTGGGCGACCAGTCCGCGTCGGAAGCGCCCTCCTCGAAGTCTTCATCGAGCATGCGCTTCTCCTCGGGTTCGAGCGGCAGGGGTTCGGGGCTAAAGAGCTTGCCCGCGAACGCCTGTTTCACCTGCTCGCCCCAGAAGGGGGTGGGGGTGTAGTTCCAGTCGAGCAGCATGCGGGGGCTGGCCTTGGGATGGAAGCACCACGCGGTCCAGTTCAGCCGCCTGGTCTGGATCGTGTGCAGCATGCGGGGCACCCAGGTGTGCCAGTCCTCCTGGTGCTCTGCCGGCATCCAGCTCATCTTGTTCCCGTCGGCCCCGACTTCGCCGACCAGAATGGGGTGGACGTCGGCCACATCGAGGAATTTTTCCTGCCAGTTGCGCTTCCAGGGGTAGACGTGGGTCGAGTACATCACCCCGTTGCCGTGGGGGTGCTCGTCGATCGCGTATCCCTTGAGGATCCCGGAGAGGTCGTAGGCCCAGTCCAGTCCGCCGACCACCACGACGTTGCGTGCGCCGGTGTTCCGCACGGTGTCGACCAGTGCCTGCATGCCGACCGCCTGGAAGCCCTTGAGGTTGTGCGCCCGGTCCGCCTCGCTGAGGAACGCGTCGTCTTCCCCCTGGGTCTGCTTCTCCGCGACAAAGCCCCCATTCCGCCATACCTCCCAGGAGGTCGAGTGCGGCTCGTTGAGCAGGTCGAAAAGGACAGCGGGATGATCCTTGTAGGTTTCGGCCGCGTTCTTCCAGAACTCAACGTGATCTGCGGTGGGGGCCCGGTAGCGGTGGAGGTCGAGAACGACATAGGCACCGCGGTTAGCCGCGAGAACGACCACGTCGCCCACCAGCTTCCGGTAGGCCGGGCCATTCTTCTCGTGGAACCAATACTGCTCCTTTACCGGGAGCCGGATCGCGTTCGCACCCCAGTCGTCGATGGCGACGAGGGTTGACTTCAGCACATGCTCGCCGGTGGGGGTCCACTCCAGGCTGGCGACGTTCACGCCCTGCAGCCACACTTCCTTGCCCTCGGGATCCACGAGCCGGTTCCCCTGCACCTTGAGCATAGGGGGCCATTTCTCGGTGGCGGGCGTCTCGGGCGACGCGGCCATACGTTCTTGGAGCGCCTTACGGGCCGCCTGCTCCTGGCGGAGCTGTTCCGGGTCGGTCGGCCTGAGCGCGATATCGTCCATGTCCAGGACGCCAGAAACGACGTTGAAAAGCGATGGCATGAACTCGAGGCTGGCCGCGCCCTCGGGGACGAGGAAGCGGATGGAGCGCTCCGTCCATTCTGGAATGGGCTTGCGGGTATACGCGGTAGGCACTTTGGCCTTCACCTTTTTCCCGTTTCCGTCGAGGAGGTTGGCCATGATGCGGGCGTCGAACCATGCTTCCTTTCCGGGCCGCAGGTCGGTCACCCTCCAGCGCCAGGATAGCTCCATCGCCTCCGCACCGGCGGGAAGGTCCAGCTTGTGGTAAAGCATGAAGAGCTTGTCCTTCTCGATCGAGGTGACACGGAGGAAGCCGTTGCCGTCCTCGACGGGGTAGCTTATCGACTTGGAGGGGCCGCCCCAGTGAAGGGGGCGGTCGTTCTTGCGCTGCTCGAAGCCGCCGTTGAGAATGAGCGAGCCATGCGTGTCGAGTATGGCTTGAGCCTTCGCCTGGCGCTTGGCCAGGTCCCGCTCGCGCTTCAGCTTCTGCTGGTGGACGGGATCCTCCTCGGGGGGAATCCGGGGAATGGGGCGGATGACCAGGTCGTCGAGGTCGAAGGTGCCGGACTCCACTTCGAGTAGGGCG
>CBFGVE010000324.1:0-3986 GCA_965651915.1 uncultured bacterium | reverse complement strand
CCCTCTCCTAAACCCCCAACAACAGCTCCACCGTCTTGCGAATGGCGCCGCGTTTTGCCCTCACCAGTTCACCTGCCCGGCGGCCATAGTCCAGGCGCAGGGGCTCGTCTTCGAGCAATCGGTTGATCGACTCGCGCAGCCCGGCTTCGTCGCGCACCTGGATGAGCGCCTTCGCTTCGACAAAATCCTGCATGACAACCGGAAAATTCTCCATGTTTGGCCCCACAATGACCGGCTTGGCTAGCAAAGCCGGCTCGATGGGGTTTTGCCCCCCGTTCTGGGTGAGGCTTTTTCCCACGAAGATAATAGAAGCCTGGCTGTAGAACTTCATGAGTTCTCCGGTCGTGTCGAGCAGATAGACGTCGGGACCGCCCTCCAGCGTCTGGGCATCCTTCTGGGACCGCCGGGCAACGGTCAGGCCAAATTGCTCGATAAGCCTGAGCACCTCGGGCGTGCGCTCGGCGTGGCGGGGAACGAGCACCAGGCGGAGTCGTGGATGATGCTGCCTCAAAACCGCATATACCCTGAGCAGGATCTCCTCTTCGCCTGCCCAGGTGGAGCCCCCCAGCAGGATTGTAGAAGCTTCCGGCAGCCCCGCCTCGCGCAAGGCCCGTGCCGCTTCGGCCTGGGCCTCGGCTGAAGGGGCATCGATCTCATACTTCGCGCTGCCGAGCACATGCACCTGTTCAGCCCGTGCGCCCAGATCACGGATGCGCTCGGCATCGCGTGCGCCCTGCATGCAGACGGGACTGATCAGCGGCATAATACGGCGGCTGAACATTCCAAGCCGCCGGTAGCCATTAAAGGAGGAATCGGAAAGGCGGCCATTGACCAAAGAAACCGGTATGCCCAATCGATGGGAATAGCGGACTAGGTTCGGCCAGAATTCACATTCGACCAGAACGATGTGCTGCGGCCTAAGCATCCGCAGCACCCGGCGCATAACGACGGGGAAGTCGAGCGGGAAATAGATGAGTGCATCAGACGGGTTCATGCGCTCCGAGGCGATGCGGTGCGCAGTGGAAGTGGTGACGCTGAGCACAAAGCGGACATGGCTCCGGCGTTCCCTCAGTGCCGCCATGAGCTGGAGCGCTACGAAAAGCTCCCCGACACTCACGGCATGGATCCAAATGGGGCGGACCTGAGTGTTCAATTGCTGGAGCAACCTCCCGTCGTACAGTCCGAAGCGCTGCATGAAATCCTGGCGGTAGCCACCCCGCTTCAGCATGCGGAGGAGAAACTTGGGGAGCAGCAAGGCGAAGCCCAGCGCAAACAACAGGTTGTAGAGGATCCAGACCATGAAGCGTCCTAAATGTACCAAGGACATCCGCCTAGATCTTAAGCAGTCCGGTCAGTAGCGCAACAAGAAGGAACAGGCAAAGGCCGGTCAAGGCCGCTGACGCCCGGGGAAAGGGGCTGCCATCCAACCGCCGACGCATTAGTTTGGAGACCAGGGAGAGCCCGCCCAGTATCAAAGTCAGGAGCAAAATGGAGAGAAACGTGCGGAAGTTCTGCTCGGCCCAGGGGACGGCGGCACCGGCAGGCCCTACTAGCGGCAGGGTCATGCAGACCATCATGAAAGAAAGTCCGGCAAGCACGAGCAGCGTGCTGCCCACGGCGGGGAGGGCAAAAAGCGTTGGAAGACTGGAATCTCGATTGTCGTTCATAAAATCTCCTGCGCCCTCTTGTAGCGAATGGACCGGATGGATTCAACCCCTATCGCTGAACCGGGTGGTGGGTTCCACAGCGGGGGCAGCGGGCCTGGGACTCGGTCCAGTCCGGGGGCACCTTGAGCCGTACGCCGCAGGAGCAGTCGATGGGCTTGAATCCCTGGGCCCGGTGGGCTGCGTCGCGCGCCTCCCGCATGGCCCGGATCGGAGGCGGGCCAGCCAATGCCGAAGCCGGCCGGCTGGCGGTATCAACCGAATCGGCCATATTCGAGCTGCCAATAACTCCCTTGCCCTTGTGGATGGACTGGTAGGCCTGCTCGTAGGCGGCGATGGATGCCATGCCGCCCATGGAGCGGAGAATGCGGATTCGGTCCTCGGCAGGAGGATGAGTGCTGAAAAGTCCGCCCCGCCCAAAGGCAGCCCGGGGAGGGACGATGAACAATGGCGTAAGCGCCCGGCTGGTGTTCAGCGGGGTGGTCTGCCCCTTGGCGATTTTTTCCAGCGCCGAGGCCAGAGCCTCGGGATAGCGGGTGTACTGGGCTGCGCAGGCGTCGGCCAGGTATTCACGGCGCCGCGAACAGGCGAAGTAGAGTAGCTGGGCGAGCACAGGTGCAAGAATCGCAAGCACCAGAGCCACCACCATGAGAATTGCCTGGCCCTGGTTGTCCTTGCTGGATCGGCTACGTCCGCCCCCATAGAGTACGCCACGTAGAAAGATGTCGGCGATGATGACCACCGCGCCGACCGTACCCCCCGCGAGCGTCATAAACATGCTGTCGCGGTTCTTCAGGTGGGCGATTTCGTGGGCGATCACCGCCTGTAGCTCGTCGCGGTTGAGCCGGCCCATGAGGCCTGAAGTCACTGCCACCGCCGACCGCTCCGGCTTGAGCCCTACCGCGAAAGCGTTGGGCGACAAGGTGTCCATCAGGTACACCTTGGGCTTGACCGACAAGCCCGAAGCGATCTGCATCTCCTCCACGAGATTGTGGAGCTGGGGAAGCTCCTCGGCGGAGACTTCGCGGGCGCCTGCAGTTGCCAGCAGGATTTTCTCCCCACCGGCCAGACTGGTCATCAGCATGACTGCCCACACAATGAGGGCGACCCCCACACCGATAAAGGCGGCGCTGCCGTTGGGCGAGAAGAGGTATCCGATGGCCGCCCCCAGACCGCCGAGTACGGCGGCGAGGAGGACGATCAGCACCGCCGAGCGGCGCCGATTGGATTCGATCTGGGCCCACATCGGCGGTGTTCGGTCCTAGAATTTAACCTGGGGCACCGCGCGCTCGGCCGGGTTCTCGATGTTGAAGAATTCGGCGGGCTTGAACGAGAACATACCCGCAATGATATTCGCCGGGACCGTCTCGATCTTGGTGTTGTAGATCATCACCTGGTCGTTGTAATACTGGCGCGAGAAGCCCACCTTGTTCTCGGTGGAAGTCAGCTCCTCCTGCAGGGCGAGGAAATTCTGGTTTGCCTTCAACTCGGGGTAGTTCTCGGCCACCGCGAAGAGCCTGCCGAGCACCCCAGTGAGCATACCCTCGGCGGCGGCGGTCTCGGCAACGCCGTTGGCGCCAACCGCAGCGGCCCGGGCCTTGGTCACATTCTCGAACAACTCCCGCTCGTGGGTCATGTAGCCTTTGACCGTTTCCATGAGGTTGGGAATGAGGTCATGACGGCGCTTGAGCTGCACGTCGATCTGGGACCAGGCGTTTTTGACCTGGTTGCGCAGCCTGACCAGGCCATTGTAGATGCCGATGACGACGAGAACCAGCAGTACGACGACGCCAAGTGTGATAATTAATCCCATGGTAGACTCCTAGGTTATAAGGTGCGGAGTGAAGGCTCCGTCCACTATCCAACGATTCACATCCCGGGGCAATGATAGAAATGTCCCTGATTTGGAATCAGCCGGGAAGATCCGTCTTTCCGAACAGGTCGCCAAAGAATGCCCCGAGCGCTTCCCCAGCCCCGTTGCCCCCAAGTCGGCAAACCACCTCCCGCAGTTCCCCCCCATCGAACCAGATTCCTCCAGTGTCCCGGCAGACATCCAGCTCGACCTGAATTCCTGGAAAATGGGCCTGACGCATCGCCTTGCCAGTCACCGGACTTTTACGCCCGGTACGGCCCCGCAGTTCTGGCTCCGGTACTGCGGAAGACCAACCCGCTTTTTCCAGGAGAATTTCCAGCTCCCCGTGATCGAGCCAGCAACCCCCGCAGGCTGGGCACCAGTCGACTTCGACATCGTGGTGCTCAACCAACAGCATCGGCTTGTGACAGGATGGGCAAAGCATGACGAGGCCTCCGGCAAGGGTTGGC
>CBFGVE010000323.1:0-3990 GCA_965651915.1 uncultured bacterium | reverse complement strand
TCCGTGGTTGCCCGCCGCCCGGGGACCGCTTCCGTAGCGGTCCCGCCTGTGCGAATCTGCATCCACGGATAAACGCCCAGGGCCGCAGGCGTCGAGAAGTTTTTTCAGCAGGTTTCGTTTGAACTGGATCAGTATTGGGGGATGCGCACGAAAAAAATTTAGGGGGAGGGAGGGGGGGGAATGGGTCCACAGAATTCTTGGAATGGCACAGAGAGAGGGCGGGGGCTCCCCCACGGAAGACGCGGGGGGCGCAGCGGCACAACCGGGCCGTTTAGCAGGGAGGAGGAGCGAGCGCTAGGCTAGCGGTCGAGCATGCTGCGGGTCTCGACGTTGTGGATCTTGATCTTCAGCGCATTGTGCCGGCTGTGGACCACAACATCCGAAAAGGCGCCTAGCAGGAAAATGATTGCGAGCACGCTGCCCAGCGAGGCGGACCAGGTAAGGAGCCCCGAAAAATAGCCCATGCGGCTCCAACGGCTGGTCATGGGAATGACTACGACAAGAGAACCGGCGACCGCAGCCGCAGGAAGAAACCATGCGCCAAGCTCGCGCTGGGTTTCCTGTGGCACCCAGACCACCGCAAGGGTGGCGACCAGCGAGATGACGAACAACCCTACCCCGGCGACCAGCGTGTTGAGCCAGAACCCGTGATCGCGGTCTCCGAACAGGTGGATCATCCCATTATAGATGAGACCGCCGAGAAACACGGTCAGGCCAACACAGGCCCAGAACTCCAGGTTGCCGTAGACCATGCCGGTCAGCCGGTAGAGGACGCTCTGGTATATGGATAGAAATTCGTTCATTTGATTGGTCCAGGTTGCTAAGAGCTGCTCGCCCCCACCCCTCCACGACCATCCGACTTACATCATACCCCATAGGTGTATGCCTGATATAGCGGAAATTATAGCGCGGGGGTAAAAACAAACGAAAATAATCGTAACTAATTTTAAATAATATAGTTGTGCAAATTATTTATTTTGGCGAATCCCACACGAGCACCTTCAGCCGCTGCCTTCCCCACCGCTGGGCGTCCGAGTGGCGGTGGAAGTAGACATCCAGCGAGGCGCCCTTGATCGCCCCGCCGCGGTCCTCGACCACCCCGTAGCCGTAGCCCGGCACGTGGACGATGGTGCCGAAGGGGATACGGGGATCCGCCGCGACCGTGCCTGGGTGCGCCTGTGCGCCCGAAGCCGTGACCCCCACCTTCTTTGGCAGGGTCCGGCCATCCGCCGTGCGCACCACGGGGCGCCCGTACCAGTTACGCGACCAGCCACAGCACGTTGCGCAACTGCAATAGCCGGTCACGACAAACTCGATCTCCCGCGGAGGCTCGGAGGGAGGATGCATGCGCCGCCCCCATGGCCCGCCCCGGGTGGCGCAGCCGGCGAGCAGAAACGCTGCCAGCAGGAGGCAGGAAGCGTGCAGGAATGGAGCCGAATGGGTTCGAGTGAAAAATTTCACAATTCACATAACATTTTCTAAACAAGATCAACCGAACGGTGTTACTATAGTCTTACTTGGCACAAGGCACCAAGAGCTAATAGCTAGCTTCTCTTGGAAAGGATGAACTGAATGAAGTCTGGGGAAAACGCATGGGCAGGTATGTCCGCGAATGAAACGGCGCCCGGGATCCGCTACTTGAAGCAGGTCTGGAGCATCAGCGACCGTAAGTCGGGATCCAAGACGACCGAAATCCCGAAGAATTTGAGCACCGACATCTACAAGACCCCGGCAGGCGGCCGATCCATCCCCCCGCGATCGCGTCCCTAGCCCCCTACCGCCCCTCCAAGGCGGGCCCCGCAGCCTCCCGGCGCATCCCCTTGCGCCGGGAGGCTTCTGCTTATTGGGGCACGGGGCCTGCGCATACATTGGGGTGCGCGCCCCGCCTTCGCGGCTCATCGCGCTTGCGCAATGCACAGGTCCGTGTCAGTCTGGCCGTTTTCTCCCCCTACCCTCATGAAACTACCCTCCCATCCGCGCGCCGCATCCATCTACATTCTCGAAGCCTGGTTGAACCGGGGGATCTATCCCGACCGCCTGCTGGAGCAGGTTGCCGAAGAACGGTCTCTCGTGACCGAGATCGTGCTCGGGGCGGTTCGCCGCCAGCGGTCGCTGCGCTGGATCATGAAGCAGCGGGTGCCCCGGCGCCCCGATTCCGCCGCCGAGGCGGCCCTGATGTCCGGGCTCTACCAGATTTTTTTCATGCAGGGCATCAAGGAGCATGCCGCCGCGAACGAAACGGTCGAGGGGGCGCGCATCGCCTTCCCCCGCATCCAGACCGGCTTTATCAACGGGGTGCTCCGGGGCGCCTTGCGCGACCAGACCGCGTTGCGCCAAGGTCTGGAGGCCCAGTCGCCGGGCATACGCTATTCCCATCCCGACGAGCTGGTGCGGCGCTGGGGCCGCCAGTTTGGCCAGCTTTCCATGCGCAAGCTCTGCGAGTGGAACAACACTCCGCCTTCGGTAGTGGTCCGCGTTCTGCTTTCCCGCATCGCCGCCCCGGCCTGGCGCCAGCGCCTGGCCGATGCCGGTATTGACGCCAGCCCCCATCCCTTCGATCCAGACCACTACATTACCCTTCCCCGAGGGTTCGCGGTCCCTGACCTGCCGGGCTACCGCGAGGGCCAGTTCATCGTGCAGGACCCCTCCTGCGGCGCGGCGATCGGCCTGATGGCCGCGGCACCGGGAGAAGATATCCTCGACGCCTGCGCCGCCCCCGGCGGAAAGGCCATTGCCATGGCCGACGCCATGCAGGGGCTCGGCCGACTCATGGCTCTGGATGCCTCGGCCCAGCGCTTACCCCGACTCCAGGAGAACCTCGCCCGGGCCGCCTTCCTCCACACCGAGGCCCGCCTAGGCAGCGTGCTGGCGTGGCCGGAGGAAGATGCCCAGGCGCGTTTCGACGGCATCCTGCTCGATGTCCCCTGCTCGAACACCGGGGTCATCCGGCGGCGACCCGACGCCCGCTGGCGCTTCGATGCCGAAAATCTTCGCGGACTCAACCAAACTCAGCGCAGCCTGCTCGACGCCGCCAGCCGGCTGGTCAAACCCGGGGGCCGCCTAGTCTACAGCACCTGTAGCCTGGAGGAAGAGGAGAACGAGTCGCTGGTTAGCGAATGGGCCGCGCGCAATCCTGATTTCCGCCTAGTAAGATCCGTCAAGGTGCTGCCCGGCAAGTCGGAGACCGACGGGGCGTACGCGGCCCGGCTGGAGAGAAGCTAGGCATGGCGCGCGACTATTCCCGCCACACGGCTAGGCCCCTTCGCGACGTATTTCTTCCCGATCGTATGGGGAGAATTGGTTTCCTGGTCCGCTCAAGCGTCGTCAACGCGCTGGCCTTCCTGGTGCTGCCGATGCCCGACCACACCGCTCCGACTAGCTTCGCAGCAACACCCCAGCTTTTTACCTTCCTTGCTATCTTCGCCTGCTTCGCAGCCTATTCGATTCTCGGCATTGTTCGCCCCAGGCTTCGAGATCTCGGGTGGAGCAGCATCTGGGCCTGGCTTGTTCTAGTCCCGCTGCTGAACGCCGTCTTTGGCTTCATGCTTCTCCTAACGCCAGGCCAGGGGAAGATCGCGACCGACCGGACCCGCTAAAGACGCTCCCTAGCCGCAGGTCGGAGCCTGCTCACCACCGCGCTGGGCCGCGAGGTAGCTACTCCATTCGGCCTTGAGTTCCTGGTCGGCGGGCAGTTCGGCCAGGGCGGACTCCACGCAGGCGTGGAAGGCCTCGAAGAGGGATTCGCGCTGCGGGAAGACCTGGGTGGCGGGCAGAACATCTTCCACGCCGGCCTGGCGGATGATGCGGGCGAAGTCGGACCTGACTCCGCACAGGTAGAGCTTGCCCCCCGCGCGGGCGAAGGCCTCGGCGAAGTCGAACAGGGCGCTCCAGCAGGAGTAGTCGATCGAGTAGGCCCTCCGCAGCCGCAGCACAAGAATGCGCGGGCGCTGGGTCTTCACAATTTCGTTGAGACGGTCGCGCAGCGTGTAG
>CBFGVE010000322.1:0-4004 GCA_965651915.1 uncultured bacterium | reverse complement strand
CCAAATCATCTTCGTCCCGATCTTTGTCGGACCGATCTGTTGAAAGGGAGGCCCATTCGTCGGACAGCCCGCCAGCGTAGGCCTTCCTCCCGGCGCCGTCAATATATGCTATGGCAATCCGGGGGGATTCTGGTACATTGGCCGGACTTTACCCAAATCCCCAGAGTATTGCTCGCCGCTGAAAGGATCGCTTCGCATGGAAAAGGTCATCATCGTCGGTACCGGCGCCGCCGGCTACACCGCCGCCGTCTACACCGCCCGGGCCAATCTGGAGCCGCTGGTCATCGAGGGGCTGGAGCCCGGCGGCCAGCTCACCACCACGACCGATGTCGAGAATTTTCCCGGCTTTCCCGAGGGGGTCATGGGCCCCGACCTCATGGACCACATGCGCAAGCAGGCCGAGCGCTTCGGCACCCGCTTCCAGTCGGGCCTGGTGACCGACAGCGACTTCGGCAGCCAGCCGCTGAAGCTGACCCTCGATAGCGGGGAGGTGCTCGAGGCCCGCACCGTGATTATCGCCACCGGGGCCTCGGCGAAGTACATGGGCCTGGAGTCCGAGAAGAAGCTCATCGGCTACGGCGTAAGCTCCTGCGCGACCTGCGACGGCGCCTTCTACCGCAACGTACCGGTGGCGGTTATCGGCGGCGGCGACAGCGCGATGGAGGAGGCGCTGTTCCTCACCCGCTTCGCCTCCAAGGTCTTTGTCATCCACCGCCGCGACAAGCTCCGGGCCTCGGCGATCATGGCCGAGCGCGCTCTCCAGCATCCGAAGATCGAAATGGTCTGGGACAGCGTCGTCACCGAGGTGCTCGACGTGTCGAAGAACGAGGTGACCGGCGCCCGCATCAAGAATGTGAAAACCGGCGAGGAGTCGGTCCTGGAGCTGAAGGGCTTCTTCCTCGGCATCGGCCATACCCCGAACTCCAAGCCTTTCGCGAAGTGGCTGGAGCTGGACGACAAGGGCTACATCGTCACCCGCAACTCCGTCACCAAGATCCCCGGGGTCTACGCGGCGGGCGACGTGCAGGATTCGGTCTACCGCCAGGCGATCACGGCGGCGGGCAGCGGCTGCATGGCCGCCCTGGAGGCCGAACGCTTTCTCGAAGCGCAGGGCGAATGAGCAGGACCCCCAAGGCCGCTCCGCAGCGCTGGCTCGGCGCCGGCACCTATCTCCGGCTGCTGTCCTATGCGAAGCCCTACACCGGGCGCATCGTCATGGGCGTGCTGTGCGGGCTGCTGTTCAGCGGTTCCACCCTGGGCGTCCTGGCCTCGTTCAAGGGTGGCCTCGCCAAGCTGTTCGACGACGTCGAGACGCCCTACGCCTCCTGGCTGCAGCAGCAGCTCGAAGGCCTGCTCGAACGGGTTCAGGCCGGCGCCATGGGCACAACGGTTCTGCTGATGGCCACCGTGCTGCTGTTCACCCTGCTGCGCGGGATCGGGGCCTTTCTCGGCAAGTACTACATCGAGTGGGTGGGGCAGCGGGTGGTGATGACCCTCCGAAACGAGTGCTTCGCCCACCTCCAGGAGGTCTCGGTGCAGGATCTCTCGCTCCGTCGGACCGGCGAGATGATCTCCCGGGTGACCAACGATACCCAGATGGTCGAGCGCGGCGTATCCACGGTGCTCGGCGATCTTGCGGTACAGCCCTTCATGCTGGTTGCGGCCGCCGGAGCCCTGTTCTATCTGGACGTCAAGCTGGCGCTGATCAGCCTCATCCTGTTCCCGGTCTGTATCGTGCCTGTCGCGCTGTTCGGCAGCCGGGTGCGCAAATTCGCCCGGCGGGGACAGGAGCGCATGGCCGACCTCGCCTCGATCCAGCAGGAGACCGCCGTGGGGGCGCGGGTGGTCAAGGCCTTCGGCATGGAGGAGCACGAGAAGCGCCGCTTCGTGGATCGCTGCACCTCGCTGTTCCGCCAGAACGTCCGCATCCTCGTCGCGCGTTCCGCCGTGGCGCCGGTGATCGAGTTCATCTCGGTTATTCTGGGCTGCGTGGTACTGGTCTACGCCCACCTTAGCGGTATGGCCTGGTACGAGCTGTTCACCTTTCTCGCCGCGATGGTGCTGATGTACGACCCGGTGAAGAAGCTGAGCCGCCTTCACCTGTTCATCGAGCAGAGCACGGCGGCGGCTGACCGCATCTTCGAGGTGCTCGATCCCGAGCTGTCGGTGAGGGACCGCCCCGATGCCGTTCCCTTTACTGGCGAGGTGAGGGAGGTCGCCTTCGAGCAGGTTCGCTTCGCCTACGGCAGCGATACCGTGCTCCACGACGTCAGCCTCCGGGTGGGCCATGGCGAGTGCGTGGCTTTCGTCGGAGGGTCCGGGGGCGGCAAGACCACGCTCGTCAGCCTGGTGCCGCGCTTCTTCGACCCCTCCTCGGGGCGTGTCGCCATCAATGGGCGCGACATCCGCGAGTTCACCCAGAAGTCGCTCCGCCAGCAGATTGGGCTGGTGACCCAGGACACGATTCTGTTCAACGACACCGTGGCCGGCAACATCGCCTACGGGACGCCGGGAGCCAGCCGCGAGGCCATCGAGGAGGCGGCCAGGCGCGCCCACGCCCACGACTTTATCGCCGCGATGCCGCAGGGCTACGACACCCCGATCGGCGAGCGCGGCATGCTGCTTTCCGGCGGCCAGCGCCAGCGGCTGGCCATCGCCCGGGCCCTGCTGCGCAACCCGCCGATCCTGATTCTCGACGAGGCGACCAGCGCGCTCGACACCGAGTCCGAGCGCCAGGTGCAGGCCGCCCTCGACGCGCTGATGGAGAACCGCACCGTGCTCGCCATCGCCCACCGCCTCTCCACCATCGCCCACGCCGACCGCATCTACGTGCTCGATAAGGGCCGCGTAGTCGAGCAGGGCCCCCACGCCGAGCTAATCGGGAGGGACGGACCCTACAAGCGGCTCTACGACATGCAGTTCAGGAACTAGTCGCTTGCCCACGTTGGCCGCAACCTAGGCGTTCGTTTCATTGTGGGCACCCCAGAATCTCGCGCAGCCCTCCGGGCGCAGGATCAGGCGCGACTGTGCTGGCGGCGGCGAACCAGCCATAGGCCTAGGCTGGCACCGGCGAAGAGCACGCCGGTGGTGGGCTCGGGAATGACTACGCCCATTGCGTTCTCGAAGGAGAGATAGCCCGTCGCGGTGTCGTAGACCACGTTGTCAGCCGTCCCGAGGACGACGTTGATCGTGGGGGTGTTGCCCGTTCCGCTGTAGTTGCTGAACTTGAATATCTGGATGGACCCGGTGAACGGGCCGGGCTGGGTGAAGGCGACATTGAGGATCCAGCCGGTCTGGTAGGTGAGGGTGTGGCCGGTTCCATCGATCTGGTCGAAGTCCACTCCCGCCGTGGTCAGTCCGCCCACCTCGAACAGCGAGCTGCTGCCCGTGCCCAGTGTGAGGTTGTCCACGGAGAGGATGCCGGGGCTGTTGCCGGCGGAAAGGGTGGAGCCGCTACCCGCCGTGACGGTGCCGACGACGCTGCCCGAGCCGGAGAGCGTCTGGCCGCTGCCCAGGGTGAGCCCGCCAGCCAGCGCGCTGACATTCAGAATGGCTCCGGAGTCTACCCGGATCCGGGAGGTGCCGGAAAGCGTGGCCGAGGCGCCCAGATTCAGGGTGCCCGCCGCCACCGTGGTCACCCCGTTGTAGGTGTTCGCGCCATTCAGGGTCAGGGTGCCCGCCCCCGTCTTGGTGAGGCCATAGGTGCTGGCGCCGTCGCCGATGCCGCCGCCCACCGTGAGCGTGCGGCTTGCCGCGACGTTCGCCTGCACCGTGCCGCCCAGGGTCACCGCCCCGGTGCCCAGGTTCATGTCCGCCGAGCCCGAGAAGGTGAAGTTGCTGTTCCAGGTGTGCTTGTAGTTGTTGAGCGTGAGCGACCCGGCGGTGGACTTTCCGAAGCTGCCCCCGTTGACCACGAAGGTATTGTTCACGTTGCCCAACGCGCCAGCCACATTAATGTTGAGCGTGCCTGCACTCAGGGTGAACGTGTTGCCGACGCCGCCGAA
>CBFGVE010000321.1:0-4007 GCA_965651915.1 uncultured bacterium | reverse complement strand
TGGTCGATGCTCGCGACCAACGTGGTCAGCTCGAAATACTTCTACGGCGAGAACGGCACGTCCGAGCGTGAGTACTCCGTCCGCCAGCTCATCCACCGGGTCTGCCGCACCATCGCCGACTGGGGCATTCGCGACGGCTACTTCGCCTCCAAGGAGGACGGCGAGCTGTTCTACACCGAGCTGTCTTTCCTCTGCCTCAACCAGTACGGCGCGTTCAATTCGCCGGTGTGGTTCAACTGCGGCCTACACCACCAGTACGGCGCGGGCTCGAAGAGTGGCGAGGGCGCCTACTACTGGGACCCCGAATCGGACACGATCCGCCGCGCCGCCACCCAGTACGAGTATCCCCAGTGCTCTGCCTGCTTCATCCAGTCGGTCGACGACACGATGGAAGGCATTCTCGAACTCGCCCGCAGCGAAGCGATGCTGTTCAAGCACGGCAGCGGCACTGGCACCGACCTCTCCACCCTGCGCAGCTCGCGCGAGAAGCTCAGCGGCGGCGGACGGCCCAGCGGCCCCATGTCCTTCCTCAAGGTCTACGACGCCATCGCCGGCGTGGTGAAGTCGGGCGGCAAGACCCGCCGCGCCGCGAAGATGAACACCCTCAAGGTGCACCACCCCGACATCAAGGAGTTCATCCAGGCGAAGTCGGGCGAGGAGAAGAAGGCCTGGGCACTGATTGAGCAGGGCTACGACGGCGACTTCAACGGCGAGGCCTACGGCTCCATCTCCTTCCAGAACGAGAACCTCAGCGTGCGCGTCACCGACGCGTTCATGAAGGCGGTCGAGCAGGATCTCGACTGGAAGACTACCTGGATCACCGACCCCGCGAAGGAAGGGCCCACCTACAAGGCGCGCCAGCTCATGGAGTGGATCGCAGAAGGCACCTGGATCTGCGGCGACCCAGGACTCCAGTACGAGGACACCATCCAGCGCTGGCACACCTGCTCGAATACCGCACCAATCAATTCGAGCAACCCGTGCAGCGAATACATGTTCCTCGACAACACCGCCTGCAACCTCGCCTCGCTGAACCTCATGAAGTTCATCGACGCCTCGGGCCAGTTCAACGTTTCCCGCTTCAAGTCTGCCGTGGAGATCTTCATCACCGCCCAGGAGATCGTGGTCGACAACGCGAGCTACCCCACCGAGAGCATCGCCCGCAACAGCCACATCTACCGCACCCTCGGCCTCGGCTATGCCAACCTCGGCGCGCTGCTAATGAGTTTCGGCCTGCCCTATGACAGCGACGAAGGCCGCAGCACCGCCGCCGCGCTGACCGCGATCATGCACCTGCACGCCTACACCCAGTCGGCCCGCATCGCCGGCTTCCTGGGGACATTCGACGACTATTCGCGGAACAAGTCTTCGATGGCCCGGGTGATGAACCTGCACCGTGCCGCGGTCGACGAAATCTGCACGTCCTGCCCCGATTACCTCCGCCAGGCGGCCGCCGAATGCGGCGACGCCGCGCTCGCCGAAGGCGCCCGCAGCGGCTACCGCAACGCCCAGGTGACCGTGCTCGCCCCGACCGGCACCATCGGCTTCCTCATGGACTGCGACACTACCGGGGTCGAACCCGACATCGCCCTGGTGAAATACAAGCTGCTGGCCGGCGGCGGCATGCTCAAGATCGTCAACCGCACCGTCCCCATGGCCCTGCGCAAGCTCGGCTACGCCGACGAGCAGATCGGCAGCATCCTCAAGCACATCGACGACAAGGACACCATCGAGGGCGCACCCGGGCTCAAGCCCGAGCACCTGCCGATCTTCGACTGCGCCTTCAAACCCCGCAACGGCGAGCGCTACATCGCCTATCTCGCCCACGTCAAGATGATGGCGGCGGTGCAGCCCTTCCTCTCCGGCGCCATCAGCAAGACGGTGAACATGCCCGAGCAGGCCACCGCCGAGCAGATCATGCAGACCTACATGGAGGGATGGAAGCTCGGTCTAAAGGCTCTCGCGATCTACCGCGACGGCTGCAAGCGCAGCCAGCCGGTGAACACCGGGCGGAAGGAAGAGGAGAAGAAGGTGGTCGAGGAGTTGACCGCCGGCAACGGCGCCAAGGCCCGGCCGCTCCGCCGCCGCCTTCCCGCCACCCGGAACTCCATCACCCACCGCTTCGAGATCGCCGGCCACGAAGGCTACCTCACCGTAGGTCTCTACGAGGATGGCGCGCCCGGCGAGCTGTTTATCACCATGGCCAAGGAGGGCAGCACCATCGGCGGCCTCATGGACTGTTTTGGCACCGCGATCTCGATCTGCCTCCAGTACGGGGTGCCGCTAGAGACCCTGAGCAAGAAGTTCGAGCATTCGCGTTTCGAGCCCAGCGGCTTCACCCAGAACCCGGACATCCGCTACGCGAAATCGCTGGTCGACTACATCTTCAAGTGGCTGACCCTCACCTTCCTCGAGCGCAGGCAGGGCGAAGAGATCGCCCATGCCAAAGAGGAGCCAAAAGCGGCGAAGTCTCCCGCGCCAGTCCGCGAGAATGCGCCGGCCTCGGCCGCCTCTATCGTGCAGAACCGCCTGGAGCCCACCCGCATCGACCAGCAGTTCAGCGACTTCATGCAGGACGCCCCGGTCTGCGACAACTGCGGCTCGATCACCGTGAGAAACGGTGCCTGCTACAAATGCTTCAACTGCGGCAACTCCATGGGCTGCTCGTAGTTAATCGGCGAGCCAACACCCTCTTCACGGACTTTTCCGGGAGGGGGGATCGGTCCCTCTAGTCGCCGCCTACGCGCATGCAAGGCTTTTCCATATTCAACTACGCCACCGATGAATCCGGAAGCAATCCATTGCGTGAACTTGCCGAGGACGGGCCATTTGTCGAACAGACAATGAGCCTCGAGCAATTCACAAGCACGTTCTGCTCCGATGAGATTTCAACCCGGTGGCTCGTGTTCAGGGGGCAGGCGAATGCAGCCTGGGAACTTCGCCCAAGCTTGTTGCGGCGGCATGGCATGTGCAGAACAGCAGGCAATGCGATTTCTCCAAGTTTGCTTTTTGAAATTTCAAAGCAAATATTCGATAGCAAACTCAAGCCATATAGTCCAAGCACACAAGATACGCCCTATGACGAAAAACGTTTGGCCCTTATGCAACATTTTGGGTACCCAACCCCCTTAATCGACTGGACCGACAACGCCAAGATAGCGTTATACTTCGCGTTTAAAGATGCGCCAGCAGGATCGGATCATGTATCCGTCTATGTCGCCGATGTGGAAAATATTCACGACCGTCTTGGTATTAAGAAAGATCGAGCCAAGTATGTAACCGATGTTGAAAAAGTGCACCAGCACCTTGGCTTTCCTCCAGGCAATCCTGTACTTATAGGCGAACTAACCACTGGCATTTTTTTACGCCAGGATGATTTCTGGGATTTGCGAATATCCGCGCAAGAATCCGCATTTTCATGGCACTTGGAAGAAAAGTGCCTAGAGCATTTTGTTCGGCAACTTCCAAACAGACCCTACGACTCCATAGTAAAGCCCCCTATCCTTCTAGCCAAAATTCGAATCTCTGTGGCTTCCAGACCTCAGGCAATGCAGTATTTGGAGAGCAACAAAATCGACAAGGACCACTTATTCCCAAACTTGGATTCCATCAGCGAAAGAGCCCACGATGCGTTAGTTCGTACCTTGTCTCGGCATGACTCCACTACGCCCCGAGATCAATCGTCAACTAGGGAGCCTCCAGTACTAGCCTAATTTTGAATCGTACTGTAGCCACAAGCAAAATGCGCCCATGCCAGCCTTCGACGAAATAAGAATAAGAGTGCAGGCTTCCACCCATTCCCGCGTGCTCTTTCTTCCCCACGCCATGCAACAGATGCTCAGGCCCGACCGGATGATCCGCCGGATCGAGGTCCGACGCATCCTTGAGGAAGGTGAGGTAATCGAAGACTACCCCGAGGATGTGCGCGGTCACAGTTGCCTGATGCTCGGCTTCGGTGACGAAAACAGGCCCATTCATGTTGTATGTTCGCCCAAAGAGGATTATCT
>CBFGVE010000320.1:0-4032 GCA_965651915.1 uncultured bacterium | reverse complement strand
GGCGTGGGCTCGGAGGCCTGCGGCAGGGCGCTGCGGGTCAGGTGGGGTTTTCCCTTCCGGCTGAAAACAAGCTGGATCTCCTCGGACGCGGTATAGAGGTGGGCGGCCCGGAAATGGGTGCCCAGCCAATGGGCAAGCTGTTCCAGGCCCCGGTCTACGGGCAGGTTCTTGGTGATGTCCCGCGTTCCGTAGCGGTACACCAGGGAGAGCTGGTCCTGGCCCCCGATGGCAACCCGGCGCACGGTGATCCGCTTCAGATCGGGCTCCTCGCCCTGGTGCCGGGCCAGGATCAGCCGGACGAAGCTGCGTTCGCCGAGGCTGTCGGTGAACAGTTCCAGGAAGCGGGCTTGGGGATCGCGGGGAGCTGGCGTGGGGGTCATAGGCGCAGAAGGGTAGTCGAGGCCGGGGGCGAGGTAAATCCCAAAGCAAATGAGTTGATTGCGGCTCGGAGCGCGGGCATGATCGCCGACCATGAGCATAACCACCAGAATCGGGGACAAGGGAACGACGAGTCTGTTTTCCGGCGAGATGGTGCCGAAGTATTCGCTGCGCACCGAGGCCTATGGGGATATCGACGAACTCAACAGCGCGCTCGGGGTCGCCCGAGCCCTCTGCCAGCGCGAAGGCGTCCTGGAGCGGATACACGAAATTCAGAAGGAACTATTCGTGGTGGGCGCCGAACTGGCGACGACCAAGGAATGCCTAATGCTCCTGGGCGAGCGGGTCGATGCCTCATTTCTTGCCCGCATGGACCAGCGCCGCGACGCGCTCGAGGCGATGATTACCATGCCCAGGGGCTTTATCATACCCGGCGGCACGCTGGCCGCCGCCCACATCGATCTGGCCCGCACGATCGCCCGCCGCTGCGAGCGCAAGGCAGTACGGCTCAGGGACGAGGGGCTGATCGACAACGAGGCTCTGCTGGTGTGGCTGAACCGCTTGTCCGACTACCTCTGGCTGCTGGGTCGCTTCGAGGAAGGCGACCGCGTTATCCTGAAAAATGCGTGAAGCGCTCCAGCGTATTCCCGGCGTGGCGCTGCACGATAACCGCCCGCTGGCCGAGGTCTGCACCTTCCGCCTCGGCGGGCCCTGTCCGCTGCGGGTGGACTGCGCGGGACCGGAGGCGCTCGTGGCGGCGGCGGGCATCCTGCGCGAGGCCAAGCAGCCCTTCGTCCTGCTCGGCGGCGGGTCCAATATCCTGGTGTCCGACCACGGGGTGGAGTCCGTCGTTCTGCGCTACGCTGCCGGGGACATCCGCGTGCGGCGGGCGGAGGGACGGATCGAGGCCGATGCCGGCAGCTCGCTCGACGCGCTGGCCGCCGCGTCGGTCGATGCCGGACTCGAAGGGCTCAACTGCTGCAGCGGCATCCCCGGGACGGTGGGGGGAGCGGTCGCGGGCAACGCGGGCGCGTGGGGGCGCCAGGTGTCCGACACCCTGGAATGGGTCGAGGTGCTGGGAGCGGATGGCGCGGTACGTCGGCTGTCCCCCGCCGAGTTGGGCTTCGCCTACCGCAGCTCGCGCCTCCAGGGTAGTGGCGACACCGTGCTGCGGGCCGGGTTTTGCTTGGCGCCGGGCGAGGTGGACGCCTTGCAGGCCGAGCGGGCGTCTATCCTCGCGCTGCGGGCCGAGAAGCATCCGCATCTGGACAGCGAGCCCTGCATAGGCAGTTTCTTCCGCAACATCGAGCCCAGTTCCAAAGCCGAGCGGCGGCAGGCGGCGGGCTGGTTTCTGGAGGAGGCGGGGGCGAAAGCGATGCGCGAGGGAGGCGCGGCGGTATTCGAGCGCCACGCCAACATCATCGTAGCCCGCGCGGGCTGCACCGCGCAGAACGTCTACGATCTACACCTCCGCATGGCCGCGGCGGTCCGGGAGAAATTCGGCTTCGACCTAGTCCGAGAAATCCGCCTCCTAGGCCGCTTCGAGGGCGGCCCCGCCCCCGCGCCAGCGGGCTACTATTGAACAACCCGCCAAGTCCTGTCCCCCTGCACTAATCTTGTGAAGGGAAGGGCAAGGGGATTGCCTTTCCCCCTCCATTCCCCCATGATGCGCAGAACCCGGCGATGCTGCCGGAAACCCAATGGCGCATTCCAAGGCAGGGAGACGAAAACAGACCAGTGGAGGCAGTGCGGACCGCAACTCGGCCAGCCTGGGCTTCGAGGTCAAGCTAGAGCTCGCCGCCGCACTGGAGCACATTGTTCGCGCCAAACTGAAGGGGCTGGGGCATGCCTGACCGTGATGGCAAAAGGACGAAAGAGACATTAAGAGACGAAAAGGCTTTTTGGTCACCTCCGTCCTTTAGGTCCCCTAGAGCTGCCCAAAAAGGCTTTATTCCTCCTCACGGCGGATATGAACAACTCCTCTCTTTCCAAAAAGCGCGCATCGTCTATGACGGCACCGTGAAGTTCTGCGATTAGTTTGTGGACCGACGCAGCCGCACCACCGACCAGATGGTGCAGGCTGCCCGCTCGGGTAAACAGAACATTCTGGAAGGCAGTCAGGCCAGTGGCACATCCAAGGAAACCGAGATCAAGCTGACCAGCGTGGCCCGCGCCAGCCTGGAGGAACTCCTTGAAGACTACCGGGATTTTCTGCGGGTGCGAGGTTTTGAGGAGTGGTCAAAAACAGATCCCCACACGGCGCGACTGCGCGAGCTCAACCGCCGGTCTGATGCCAACTATGACACCTTCAAAAAAGGGATAGAGCACCAGGACCCGGCGATTGCCGCCAATGTGATGATAGGGCTGATCAAGCTGACCAACTACCTGCTCGACCAACAACTCCGCCGACTCGAACAGGATTTCATGAAAGAAGGCGGACTACGCGAACGCATGACCCGCGCCCGCCTAGCCACCCGCTCCCGCCAAGCAACGGGAACCCGCCATGACGATTAAAAAAGCAGCACCCACCCCCTTCCGCCCCCAGCATCCCTTTCGTCCCCGACGTCCCTTCGGTCCCTTAACCCCACCAACCGACCCGCCCGCGGCAGCACCCGGCACGATGGAGGGAGGAGGGTGGGTCATGGCGGTTAATATCGACGAGCTGCTGTGCGCGGATTGGGTGTAGAGGTGCCTCGGCTAGAGTTGTCACAAAATAGGCGTTCTTTATGGGACAGGACGAGCGGTTGTATAATAATGCAACCTATTGAATTAAAAATAGTTGCGCGCATAAATGGGCGGGGTAGGGGGCGAGTCTTTTACAAGAGTGATTTTCTCGATATTTCCGCTGATGCGGAGCTTCGAAAAACACGTTCACGCTGGGAGTAAAAGGGGGCTATAGTTCGAAAGAATCTGACGTGTCGCTAATTTCGTCCACCGGAGGTTTCGATGAAGAAAGCTACCTCGACTATTCGGTTCCAGGCCACCTTGCTGCGTCCGGCGGAGCCGGGGGAGGGGGAGGCCTGGACCTTTCTTGTGCTTCCCCGGGAGGCGAGCGCGCAACTGCCTTCGCGCAGCATGACCTCGGTGGAGGGGACGCTCAATGGTCATCCGTTTCTGGCCACTCTGGAACCCGACGGACAGAAAAGCCATTGGCTCAAAGTGGACGCCAAGCTGGGCCAGGCGGCGGGCGCGTCCGCCGGCGAGGTCGTGACGCTCGAAATCAGGCCGGTCGATGAGGAGCCGGAACCCACGGTTCCCGACGATCTACGCAAGGCCCTCGATTCCGCCCCGTCGGCGCGGGCGCTGTGGGCCGAGATTACCCCTGTCGCCCGCCGGGACTGGATCCATTGGATCGCCTCGGCCAAACAGGCCGCGACCCGCACCCGGCGCATCGGGACCGCCTGCGACATGCTCGCGAAGGGGAAGCGTCGGGCCTGCTGCTTCGACCGCTCCGGATTCTACAGCAAAAGCCTCTGCGCGCCCAAGGCGGCGGAGTAACGTTCGTAGGGGCGCCGTGAGGCGCTGTCCCCAGTCGCGTGGCGGTGCTATCCCAGCTAAGAGGCAAGGAGTGAGGGGGCCGACGGCCGCTGTAAAAAATCCAGTAGCGTCCCATAGGCGGCGGTAGGAACTTTATATAGGCTGGCCGGCAGGCTA
>CBFGVE010000319.1:0-4033 GCA_965651915.1 uncultured bacterium | reverse complement strand
GAGGACATAACCCAGGTTATTTGCGGAGCGCGCGATATGCTGGCGGAAATACCGCTGGAAATTCGCCAGCGGATTATCCGGGTGGATCTCGGCGGTGCGCAGCCACTCGGTGCGGTCCCAGAGGGAGCGGTGGGCGTCGAGCAAGCCAGACAGGTCGGGGGTATCGCCGGACGCGACCGCGCCGTAGAGCATGGGCTCCGGCGCGAAGCCGTGTCCGTTGAGCAGCCAGAGGTTGGGCGCGGACCAAACGGCCAGGTCCTGGCCCACCCGGGGGTCGCCGGTGAGCCAGTGGCGGAGCAGCGGTCCTAGGCCTACGCGGGCGAGATTTTGGAGGCGAGGCTCGTCGAACCGGTCGGAAATGAAATTGAGGTAGACCCGCTGACCGGATCGGCGGGGATTCAGCGTCATCAGGTCGCGGCCTTCCTCGCAGGCCGCCAGCCGCAGCGCATCGTCCACCACGCCATCGGTATAGATCCATCCACGTCCGCCGATCTGCTGAACCGCCGAGCGCAGCAGGGAGTCGAAGCGGGGGGCGAGCGTATTGCTCGCCAGCGGATAGTTCAGCGCGGCAGGGACCAGCAGCAGGACCACGACCGCCTGGCGGTAAAAGCGGGCGAAGCGCAACATGGCGAGCTGGAGGAAGGGCCAGGTCGTCCGTTCCGGGCTGCGCAGGAGGATGTAGATATACGACAGGACGTAGCCGGCCCACATGGCGATGAAAACATAGGGCGCGACGAAAAGCGGGGCGGCCTTGTAGAGTCCCCACGGTGAAATGGACGGATGGAAGAGCAGGGCCACGGCAAGCGCCGCGAGCAGCAGGTGCAGCATGATAGAGCCGTAGCGCGCCTCCCGCTCGGCCCCGGTCCGCTTGGGGATGAACACCAGGAGCCAGGGAACCACGGTGGTGAGCCCCATCATGAGCCAGCCGACGGTGGGGAGCAGGCGGCGCAGGCTGGCGTACTGATCTCGCCAGAGCATGTAGAGCGCCTCGCCGAAGCCCGACATTTCCCGCCACGCGAAAACTGGCGATTGGAAATAGTGCCAGGCGGCGGGCAGGGAACACGCCAGCCCGACCAGGAATCCCAGGCCCATGGCGGCAACGACCGTGGGGCGTAGACGCTGGTCGAGCCAGAGCATACCCACGATCCAGAGTCCGACAACCGGGCTTAATACGATGAACGGGGCATACTCGACGCAGCCGATGCCACAAAGCAGCATCAGGAAAGCGGGATACAGCGCGCCCCGGGTGTTCTTGAGGCGCGGGAGGAAAGCGAGCACGACCATAACCAGCAACAGGTGGAACATCACGGGGTGGGCCCGGGTGGCGGCGATCCAGAAAGGCGGGGCAAAAGCGAGCAGCAGGACGCCGCACCAGGCGGCGAAGCGCTGGGCGGCCTCGCGGGGGTAGGTCTTCTCCAGTTCCTCCCGGGTCCGGTCGCGGGGAACGCTGCGCAGCCAATAGAACAACAGGGCCAATACGCCTGCCGCGCAAAAAGCATTGAAAGCATTAAGTCGCAAGGCAAAACCGCTGGCGGGGCCAGCGGCAGCGAGCAGGTCGACGATCAGCCGATACCAAGGCAACGCGGTGCCGTGAGGACCATCCAAACCAGTGAAAGGAGAGAACAAGCCGGAGAACGGGCCTAGGGGGATGGCGAGGCAGAGAGTCGAGCCGTACAGCAGCGTAGCGGCGGCGAACACCAGCAACGGCGAATCGAGGAGATGGCGGCGGACGGAGGTATTCATGTGGATAGCCTACCACGGGGCGAAACGGAGGAAAAGGGGGACGGAGGCGGAGCTTTAAAGGAGATCACGCATCCCAGTGGGGCCAAAGGACGGAATCACTGTCGCGAGCGCGAGAGAGCTAAAGCGGAGGCCCGAGAAAGAAAAAGGGGCACCCGGCGAACCGGATGCCCCCATTAGGAATCGAATCGGATTCGCCTAGCCTCGGCGGAGGCGCCGAATCCACAGCATCGCCCCACCAATCAGCAAGAAGCCGAAGGTAGTGGGCTCGGGGATGACTTGGTACATGCCAGAACCCACGCCCATCTCGCGCAGGGATTGGGAAAGCGCATCAGAAGTAGTGTGACTTAATGCCGTTCCAACACTCAATGGATCGTAGGCTCCAAGGGGTGAAGCTAAAAACACCTCCGACTGATAATACCAATCCGAGCCAGATATAGTGCTGTTCTGAAAGATGCGGGAATAAATGTAGCCATCGTTTATGTCGGCTCCACCAACATCTGAATCATCAAATGCGAGAGGACTATTTGAATAATCAAACCGACCTGAATCGGTTCTCACGTCCCCAATTCGCAACGTTTCAGCGCTGGACCAAAGTACGAACTCGCCACTCCCAATACCTGTGCCGGGCTGAGCGTAATTAGTGTTAGGGGGAGCTACCTGGCTCCAAATCAATATGTGAACCGCATCTGCCCCCAAGTAGTCAGCTGGATAGTTGGCCGAATTTCCACCCTCTTGAAGAAAATAAGTTGTCGAATCCCAAAGAATCCCAACCTGGGCACGCGCAGTGAACCCACTTAGAACTAGGATGCCGAGCATCAATTTACTAATGTTTTTCATAAGAACTACCTTTTCTCGATCAGTTGTTTACAATAGACTATTATGGATATGCGTACGGCTTGTTTTCTGTCCACACGTTCGTCTGCGATGTCAAAAACCAAAAGCCCTTTCCAGCCGGTATAACCATTTCTGGGATCGACCAGTTTGTGGAAGTTGTAAAGGTCGGTGGCGGACCCACCTCGACGCGATATCTGTTGATGTAGTAATTCTGAATTGAATCATCCCAGTAGTACACGGCGTCGTCTACAACTGCGCTTTTCGCAAGGTTTGAATTTGTCCACGTTACTTCTACAGGATATGAGTAAGCAATGAGGTTCAATCCATCTTCAATGCTTATAGTAGCATCCTGGTCGTTCGGCACTTCACCCATTAAGTATACCGTATAATTGGTTGACGGTGCGCTCTGAGGAATTTGGAGCCAGAATCCAACACCTCTTTCCAGCACGAGAGCATCCGAAGACCAATTAGTAGTCGTAGTAAAGGTCGGTGGCGGACCCACTTCGATGCGGTAGGTTGAAATCAGATAGTTCTGCTGTGAAGCATCCCACACATACACCTTAGTATCTACCGGAAGCGTATTGCCGAACACTCGATCTGGGGTCAGCGTTTCTCCTTCCATGTCTTTAAAGTCGTTTCTAAGCATTGACAAGGTTCCGCGCGGAACCTCAACCTTCACATACCCAACCGCATTCTGGCTGTAGACCTGGGCGGAGGCGGGCTCCAGTAATGCGGCGCAGGCGAGTAGACCGGCACCAAGGGCTTGGAGCTTTTTCATAGGATTTCCTTTCATGTCTTGTTTATTAGCGAATTCCGGCCGCCTGCGTCCAATCAAATCTCCGGGGACGGCCATATTTATCCGCGAATTTGCTGATTGATAGTTGCAACATATACGTAGCGACTCTACGTGTCAATACGTAGTCTCGATTTTTTTGAAGTTTTTTTTCTGACCCATCTGATTTGGATAACTGGGTTACGCTGGGCACAGGGTGAGGCCATGCCGGTGACTGGGTTCTCCCGCCTGGGGACCGCCCCGGCTCACCGGGACGGTTCGCCCTACCTGGCACAAGGCGAAGTCTAACCACTGAGCGGTTCGCCCTACCGGGCGCTGGGTGGTTGGCCTTGCCGCCCCTTGTCGGGGCTTCCCGGATGCGACGTTGGTGGTTGACGCAAGCTCCGGGGTAGTGCTACGATTCTCTAAATTCGTGCTACCCAGGAGCCCGCCATGTCCACCGACCCCCTCTCCCGTTTCGGCATCTCGATGCCCCGCTCGCTGGTCGAGCAGTTCGATCGACTGCTCAAGCGCCAGGGCTTCGCCAACCGATCCCAGGCCCTCGGCGAGCTGGTGCGACGCCAGATCGTAGAAGACCAGGCCCATCAGGGCGCCCGGGAGATTGCCGGCACCATCACCCTGGTCTACGACCACCACACCCGCAACATGCTCGCCCAGCTCACC
>CBFGVE010000318.1:0-4036 GCA_965651915.1 uncultured bacterium | reverse complement strand
CGCACTCGGCCTCGTCCTGCTGGCGGGCCTGCCGCTTGCCGAGGCCTCCAGCATCAATGCCACGAACCGCCATGCCTACGGAGCCAACGTAGGCTGGGTTGATTTCCGGGCCGGCGGGACCGATGGCGCTGTGCTGGGCCTGCATTACGCGCGAGGGTATGTGTACAGTCCGAACTGTGGCTGGATCAGTCTTGGCCACGGCCCCACCAATGGCTGGAGCTATTCCAATGCTACGGGCGACGACTGGGGCGTGAACCACGATGGCGAAGGCAGGCTCAGCGGCTTGGCCTATGGCGCCAATATCGGCTGGCTCCTCTTTGAGACCAACGGGGCCCCACGCATCGACCTGGCCACCGGAGCCCTGAGCGGCCATGCCTACGGTGCCAATGTCGGGTGGGTAAGCCTGAGCAATTCCACCTCGTTCGTCCAGGTGGACTACCTCGATTGGGGACCAGATACCGATTCCGACGGGATTCCCGACGCATGGGAGCGGAAGCAGGCGGGGAACTTGTCCACCCTGGGGGCGCCTCCCGGCGACGCCGATGAAAACGGCATTCTCGACACCGACGAGTTCCTTGCCGATACCGGGCCGCTCGATTCCGGATCCTCCTTTCGAATCTTGGAAGTGATCCGCACCGGCGGCGCAAGCGCAGTAACCTGGTCTGCCCAACCCTCCAGGCTCTACTGGATAGAGCGGGCTTATGGAGCGGGACTAGAAGAAGCCGATTGGCAAGACAGCGGGCTTGGGCCCCTTCTTCCCGCCGAGGCGGGCAGCATGACCCGGAGCTTCACCCTGCCCACCGGGCAAGGAGCGTTCAGAATCCGGGTTGGCGTACCCCTGAGTCCACCCCCACCATAGCGGGCAGGCTGTTTGCAGCGCTTTTCCGCTGGGGTGGCCCCATCAGTTGCTTCTGCCGGAAACAACCCGGGAGGGGAAGTTGACATCCCCGAAGGGTTTTGGAATTCTCCGCAGCCATGAACGACACCCATTCCTCCTTATCTGCCATCGTCCTGATCCGCGCCCTTCTCGGAGGCGTGCTCATGGGGCTCGCCAACCTGGTGCCGGGCATCAGCGGGGGCACCATGCTGCTGGCCAGCGGCATCTACCCCCGCTTCATCGGCGCGATCGCCGAGCTGAGCACGCTGAAATTCCGGCTCGCCTCGATCGCGGTGCTGGGGGTGGTCGTCGCGGCGGCGGGAGCGGGCATCCTCCTGCTGGCCGGACCGGTCAAGGATTTGGTCGTCGATCATCGCTGGGCGATGTATAGCCTGTTCATCGGTCTAACCCTGGGCGGAGTCCCCATTCTCCGGACCATGCTGGGGGTGCCCACCCGGTCGGTGTGGATGGGCGCGGGAGCCGGCTTTGTTGGCATGGCCCTGCTGGCCTTGGTTCAGGCTCAGGGGACGGGCGGTTCCGAGACGGCAGAGGCGGGTAAGGTACTGCTTTTCCTGGCCGGAGTGGCCGGTGCCAGCGCCATGATACTTCCCGGGGTGAGCGGCGGCTACCTGTTGCTGGTCCTCGGCGTCTATGTGCCCATCCTCTCCGCCATCGAGCGACTCAAATCTGGGCTGGAAGGGCGCGACTGGGCTCTGGTCACCGACGTGGGGCTTGGCGTGTGCGTGCCGGTGGGGTTGGGAGTCGTCGTGGGCATCGTCGCGGTGAGCAACGTGCTAAAGCTGTTGCTGCAGCGCTTCGAGAAGGCCACCCTGGGCGTGCTGCTGGGCCTGCTGCTGGGCGCTGTCGTCGGGCTATGGCCCTTCCAGCAGGCGGTTGAGCCCGAGCTGGGGAGCCGCCTCAAGGGTCAGGTGGTGAGTGCGGAAAACCTAGCTGAGTTCGAGCGCGAAGACTGGCCCACCGCCTACTTCCGTCCGTCGGTCGGCCAGGCCGCGGGCGCCCTGGTGCTCGTGGCCGTTGGCTTTGGTCTGACCCTCGCCGTCTCGCGGCTAGGCGCGGAGCGAGGGGCTGTGGGGAACAAGGATGAGCGGTAGATAAATCCGCTTGTCGTTTTTTGGCGGCGAAGCTAGATTTTCCCCAGTAACAAAAAGGGAGGCACGCGGTGTCCATTCAGGAACAAATTCTAGAGGTGCTCAAGCGGCAGTTGGTGCCGGAAATTGCCGAAATGCGCAAAGACCTGGGCGAAGTGAGGGAAGAGCAGCAGCAGGCGCGGATGCGCGAAATCAAGCTGGATGCGCGAATGGCCGTCGTGGAAGGTCATCTGGCCCAGATCGACCAGCGCTTCGACCAGGTAGATGCCCGCTTTGAGCAGGTAGACAAGCGCTTTGAGCAGGTGGAGAAGCGCCTCGATCAGATGGATAAGCGCTTTGATCAGATGGAAAGCCGATTCGGACGGGTCGAGACCCAGATCCGCGAGTTGCACGAGGATCTGCGCGAGGTCCGGTCCTATGCGTTTTTCAGCCACATGAACGCGCCCCCGCCCAGTTCTGCCTACAAGGTTCGGGAAGCACCCCCTCCTGCCGAGTAGACCCCGCCGCAGGGAAATGTGCGGCATTGGCAGTTGATAATTTCCCGGCTTGGGCTACTGTGGGCGCATGAATCTATCCAGCCCAGCTACCCTCCGCGACCCCGCCCAGATTAAAGTCAAGGGAGAGCTCTCACCCGACCCCAATGTGTGCAAGTTCATTCTCGAAGAGGAACTGCTGGCCGACTGGACGATTATTTTCCGCGATCCCGCAGAATCCCTGGAATCCCCCCTGGTCGACGAGCTGTTCGCAGTAGACGGGGTGGTCCAGGTTAAGGTTTCCGGACGGACGGTCACCGTGCATAAGCGGGACGACCGCAAATGGCCCGACGTGGCCCGGCAGATCGTGCCGGCGATCCGCCGCGTGGTAGCCTCGGGCCAGCCCGCCATTTCAAAAGCCGCCCTCGACGCCGTCGTCCAGGAGCCGGCCGACGACCTGGCCGCCCTCATCGAGCAGCTATTTATCAACCAGGTCAATCCTGCCCTCTCCGCCCACGGTGGATTCGTGAAGCTGGTCAAGGTCGAGGACCGGGACGTCTATCTGACGCTGGGAGGGGGCTGCCAGGGCTGCAGCGCCTCGCGCCAGACCCTGACCATGGGAATAGAGAACGCCATCCGGCAGGTAGCTCCCCAGGTGAGGAACATCATCGACACCACCGACCACGCCTCCGGCCAGAATCCCTACTACAGGTAGGGCGCAGAAAGAGAGCGCCCGAGTTCGGCATGCTCCCGAGCGTCGCTTGGTGCAGCCGCGATCCAGACCGTTGGCCCCGCACCCTGGGCCAGCTTGGGGTGCGCACGATGATCAGGCCCGCACATTCGCCGCTCGCCCCCTCCCGTCCCTCGCAGGGCATTCCGGAAGGGTGGTCGTGGTTGGCGGGGGCTTTCCGGGGCGCGAATCAGCACCAGCTGCCGCCCCACTTCACCCCGAAAAGAGGAAAGTCGGCGAGTGTGAGCGGTGGAGTTGTGGGTAAAATAAACTATTTCCGACCGGCGGCTTGATTTTGGCGGGTTTCGGGGTTATAGTTTCACCAATTCCCAATCAGGATTTCCGCGTCATGAGAGACCCCTCCATTCCGACTGGAGCCCAACCCGGTTCCAAAACGCGCCCGGACAGGCAACCCGGCAGCAGCGGCTTCACCCTGGTAGAGCTGCTGGTGGTCATAGCCATCATCATGCTCCTGGTATCCCTGCTCATGCCGGTCTTTGGTAAGGCACGCGACGCTGCAATGGCCACCCAATGCGCGAGCAACTTGAAGCATCTGGGTGCGGCGATGATAGCGTTTGCAGGGGACTATAACGGTCGGTTACCATGGTCAGACACTCCATTTAATCCGAATTCATACATCTCGTTCGATGATCGATTAAGTGGGTATGATGGTCGCCGTCGTTTAAGTCAGAGTCAGATGCTGTTAGGCGCGTTAACGGCACAGAATGCTCAGGATGCTAGCCTGGCCCTTATTTATCGGTGCCCCGTAGATTACTCACGAGACTCTGCGGGAGCACACGCTGGTGATCAGCTTCGGAGGTCATACACGACAACCCGATGTGGAAAT
>CBFGVE010000317.1:0-4067 GCA_965651915.1 uncultured bacterium | reverse complement strand
CGGGGGCGCGGTGGCCGGGCCGCTTCCTCTCGGCACCGGCACCATGCGCTGCGCCCACGGGGTCTACCCCATTCCCGTACCCGCCACCGTCGAACTGCTGCGCGGACACCCCGTGACCCAAACCGACGAGCCCTTCGAACTGGTCACCCCCACCGGTGCGGCCCTTCTCACCCGCTGGCACCGCGCCGAACTCGCCCGCGCCCCCGGACGCATCGTCCGCAGCGGCATCGGCTTCGGCCACCGCCACCTGAACGGACGCCCCAACATTCTGCGGGCGACCCTCATGGAGTCCACCGACGACGCCTCCCCCGCCGACATCCTCCAGCTCGAGTGCAACCTCGACGACGAAAGCCCCGAGATCGTCGGCCAACTCTGCACCCGCCTGCTCGCCGAGGGCGCCCTCGACGTGTTCATCACCCCCGTTTTCATGAAGAAGCAGCGGCCCGGCACCCTGCTCACCCTCCTCTGCGCTCCAGACGACGAAGCCCGGATGCTCGACCTCGTATTCGCCGAAAGCTCCTCCTTCGGCGTGCGCATCGCGCCCCTCCGCCGCGCCCTCCTCGACCGCAGCCATGCCGAGGTCGCCACCGCCTACGGCCCCATCCGAATTAAACTAGGGCGCTGGAAGGGCCGGGTCGTCACCCGCAGCCCCGAATTCGAGGACTGTCGCGCCGCCGCCGAACAGGCGGGCATACCCCTGCACACCGTCTACCAGGCCGCCCGCGCCGCCGCCGAGGAACTCCCCGCATGAGGCCCGCTTCCCTTCTCCATCTCGTCCCAGCCCTGCTTGCCCTCGCCCTCCCGTCGGCCTCCCAGGCATCCACCTTGCTGCTCGACGCCGCGAACTTCCCCCGCCACGAAAGCGGGCTGCCGGTCGGATCCGGCTGGCTCCTGGAACAACCGGGCCGCATCGCCTGCGCCTTCGAGACCACCGAGCCCGGCCGCTACCAGATCGCCCTCAACCTGCGCGGGACCGACGCCCTGGGCGAATGGCCACGCTTCCGCCTGCGGTTCAACGGAGCCCTCCTCGCCGAAACCTCCGCCACCAGCGCCGAGTGGCGCTCCCACCTCTTCACCGCCGAGCTGGAGCCCGGCCCCCAGCTCCTCGAACTCCACTTCCTGAACGCCCTCGCCGACCCCCTCCAGCCGCGCTCGCTGCTGGTCCACAGCCTGCTCGTAGTCGCCCCCGGCGACTCCGCGCCAACCGCCCTCGACGCCGAAGCCTTCGCCACCCTGCTGCGCGAACGCAACGACGCCCTCCTCGCCGCCGCCGACCAGCGCATCGCCGACCAGCGTACCGGACCGCTAACCGTCGTCGTCACCGATCCCGGGGGACAGCCCATACCCGGCATTCCCGTCCGCATCCGCCTCGTCCGCCACGCCTTCGACTTCGGCGCCCACGCCCCCACCGGGGCATTCGAGGCGGCGCCCGGCGAAGTTGACTCAGATTGGAAGGCTTTCGTGCGCGAGCGCTTCCGCAGCGTCGCCGCCGGTGAACTCATGCGCTGGAGCTACCAGCAGCCCGAACCTGAGACCCACCACGAAAAGCCCCTCGAAAACCTCCTTGCCTGGGCCGCCGCCGAGGGCCTCGCCGTCCACGCCGACCAGCTCTTCCAGGAAGATCCCGGCTCGGTACCCGCCTGGGCCGCCGCGCTCCCTCCCGAAGATTTCCGCCGCGCGGCCCTCCAGCGCGCCCGCACCCAGACCCGGCGCCACCGTGGCACCATCGCCCAATGGAACGTGATCGCCGGCATCCTGCCCGGCGGCCCCCTCCGCGAGCGCATGGGCGCATCGGCCTACCGCCAGCTCCTCCACGAGACCAAGGCCCCCGCCCCTTCCGCAACCCTCTCGGTCGACGCCGAGGTCCTTTCCGGCGGTGCCCGCCTCGAAACCTACCTCCAGCTCCTCCGCGACCTGCTCGCCGAAGGAGCCCCCCTCGACGCCATCGGCATCCAGCTCCAGGCCAGCAGCACCCCCGACCCCCGGCACCTCCAGGAAGCCCTCGACGCCCTCGCCGAGCTAAAGCTTCCGCTCCTCGTCACCGACCTCCGCGCCGACCTCCCGGACTCCGCCGCGCGGACCGAAGCCCTAGCCACCCTCGCCCGGCTCACCTTCGCCCACCCCGCCGTACGCGGCATACGCTTCGGCGGACTCTCCGATCCGGAAGGCCATCTGACTCCAGCCGCCGGAGACGTGGAACGCCTGCTGGACGAACGCTGGGGCACCCGCGAGGAACTACCCACCGACGACAACGGACGGATCGAGACGCGCAGCTACCAGGGCGACGTGGAGATAGCCGTCGAGGCCCCCGGCTGGATCTCCCAGACAGTACGCACCCAGCTCGGGCGCGAAGGCAAACTCGTCGACCTAACCCTTCAACCCGACCCTGCCGCGCACGCCCCCACCGAACCCGAAAACCCGGAACCGCCAGCGGAAGAAACGCAATCCGCCGCACCGGCAGAACCCGAGGCGCAGCCAGCCAAGGCGGAGGAAACCGAAAAACCCAAAGCGGAAGAAGTCCCAGCCAAATCCAAACGCCGATCCATCTTCCGAAGAGACCGCAGCCCCCTTCCCCGCCCCACCCCGCCGAAGACCGAAGTCATCGACGACCTCGACGAACCGATCGGCTACTGATTCCCTCCTTACACTTACTCGGCTACGCTTAAGCGACTCGCCTCCACGGAAAAGTTGAACTCCGTGTAAGTGGACGCTTAAGGGTAGGCGGTTAAGGGTAGCGAGGAAGTGTAATCCTTTCGCTCAACTGCTCCTTCTAGGATTAACAAGATAGTTCCAATGCTCGGAACCCAGACCCCAAAAATCCTCCAAGCCTTGGACTGTTTTCACCTACCTAATTCCGAACATTGGACACGGTCATAATGAAGATAAAATCGTTCCTCGCGATGTCAGCAGCAGGCTTCCTGCTGGCCTTCCCCATTGGGTATGTGATTCAGAAACCCATTAGGATGTGGATCATTCCTGATGGAGTAATGCTGAGGGCCCTCTCAGTCTCCGACCCAATGGACGCCACCATGATGTTCTCATTGGCGTTAGCGATCACACTTGCGGTGCTCCCCATATCGGCGCTCGTCCTTCGGCGGCACTGCTGGAAGCTCGTTGCCGTGCTAGCCTCGGCTCTTTTTGTAGGCTGTATAACGGGATGGGCGTTGCGCCTTAAGCTCCATGCCGCCATGGCCACGCTATCAAAACATTTTCCAGCATACAGCCTCGAACTGACGATGAAGCAATTGCATCTTGAGCGTATCCCCATCGCAAGTTTGATTGCGATAGTGATTTCAACAGCGGCCATAAAGCTGAGCGGCAAAGCGAGTCCTGTCGAGTAACGCTGCCGAGGGATAAATGGTGAAAGCGGTAGGGGGCAGATTGCCCCGTCGGACTAGTCGGACGGGTCGGACTTGTCAGACTCTGCGGCTTTTTCTGATGATAGCATCCACCAGTTTCTGCTATTCTTCCTTCCGGCGTTTGGCTACTTTTCTCCATTGGGTTTGAAACAATGACCAAACTAATCACATCGTGGGGCCTCATCGCGGCGGGGCTGCTTATTCTCATCGCTATCGCGGTCCTCTTTGGCTCGTTCGTTTTGGACAATTTCAAGAGCCGACAGGATGGCGTACTGAACGCGAGTCTGTTCCAAGTCCCTACCTTTTCGGGCTATTCCATCAAGCCGAAGGGTGACGACGCGTCGAGGGGGTTTTTCACTGGCACCTGGGCCTTCCTGATCGGCCATGTGGGGGTTGCGCTGGTTCTGATTGCGGTCGGCCTCCACCTCAGGTACCTCCATCTCCAGGATACCGGCGCCAAAGGGCTGATGCAGATGGAGCAGGACAGAGAGATGTCCCGCGACAGCCCGTCCCGGTATCTGTAGTGGCCGCGCTACCCCGAATAAGCGGCCAGGAGGAAGAGGTCCGTCCTGTGGCATCAAATAAAGAAAAAAGCCCGCTTGCGCCACCCCCGTTTGCTGGGCACAATGCGCCGAAAGAGCGGTCGTGCCGGGGCCAAAATTGACCACGAACCCAGCTCCCACCCCATCCCCCCGGCCCGCCCGTGTA
>CBFGVE010000316.1:0-4069 GCA_965651915.1 uncultured bacterium | reverse complement strand
GACCTTGAGTCGCTGAAGCGCAAGATCCTCGAATGGGGCCAGCCCCGCCCCATGCACGATGCCCGGAGCGTCCACGCCACACACGCCCTCCGCTACGACTGGACCGGCTGGCCCACCGAGCCTGGCACCTTCCCCCCAACCCTCGACCAGGCCCTCGACACCTGCGCCCCCCTGTGGCATCAGGAAGGCATCACCCTGGACGCCCGAAAGATCCGGCCCAGCCAGCTCCAGCTCTGCTGCACCGTCCAACCCCAGGTCGCGCCAACCTTCTTCGCCGCCCGCATCAAGGGCCGCCTCCAGCACGCCCTCCGCAAGCTCTCGACGCCGGTAGACTTCAGCCGGAAAATCGCCATCCGCACTCTCGGCGAAAACACCCGGCTCATTGTCGAGCGCTATCTCGACAAGCAGGTCCGCAAAGAAGGTTTCGTTGATCCGCGCTTCGTAGCGAGGCTGGAGGCGTTCACCATCGAGCGGACGGACGTCGAACTTGCGGAGCCCGCCACCACCCAGAGCGGACGCTACTGGTACAATCTCCACGTGGTGCTGGTGGTGGTCAACCGATCGCGCATGGCCGTCGATGGCATGATGGCGGCGGTGCGTGATGGAACGATCCGTCTTGCCGATGAGATGGGCGGACAGGTCAAGGCGCTCTCGGTGATGCCTGACCACCTGCACGTCGCGATGCGCGGCCATCCCGACCGGAGCCCCGAGGAGACGGCGCTCCATTTGATGAACGGACTCAGCGTGGCTCTGGGCCGCAACCGGATTTGGGATGAGCGCTACTATGCGGGCACCTTTGGCGATTACGATCTGAGCGTAGTCCGCCGCCTCGCCGACCCTGCCTGAAAATCTTCGCTTCCGGCCAGGCAAGCTGGCCGGGGAGCAAGCCCCCCAGTCGGCTGGCCCGGCTGGAGCGGGAGAACCCGATTGGGCTAGTCGAGCTTTGCGAGGGTATGCACAATCTGGCGGTGCACCGCGCCGCCGCAGGTCGCGATGATTCCCTGGTTGCCGGCGAGGCTGCGGCCCAAGGCAAAGTTGAGCGACTTCCCCTCCACATCGGTCACCTGTCCCCCGGCCTCGACCACAATGCGGTAGCCCGCCGCGTGGTCCCAGATCTTCTCCTGGTAGTCGGCGCGGGTGGGCAGCCTCAGATAGGCGTGCGCCTGCCCCCGGGCAACCGCGGCGTACTTGCACTGGCTGTCGATGCGCACCCCCGGGCGCGTCCAGCCCAGCGCCTTGCCAAGCAACGCGGCCTTTCCATGCTCGGAATGCGCCGATTCCACCGGTTCGCTCAACACCACGTCTTCCACATTCGACAATGCATCCACCGCGATAGGCTGAGGCTCCGATTCATCCAGCGGCGCGGCGAAGGCACCCTGGCCCTCGACCGCATAGAAGACAAAGCCGGCAGAGCCTCCGGATGACCCGGGGTGTCCGGGAAGATTCGGGCAGCCCAGCACGCCCAGCCGAACGTGCCCATCCTCGATAAGCGCCAGGGCCACCGCGTACTGGTCCTTGCGAATGAAGCCCTTGGTGCCGTCAATGGGGTCGAGGGTCCAGAACCGTCCGCTCGGCCCTCCCACGTGGGAACCCCGGTCGATGGCGGCCAGGATCGCCTCCTGGGTGAAGTGGGGGCTTATCGCCTGCACCTGCTTCACCACGGCGGCAAGCAGCACGGCGGACTCGGGCTGGCGAAGCGCGGCGGCATCCTCCTCGCCCATGATGGGGTCCGCCGGGAATGATTCCTCGATGAGGCGGTTGATCAGGGCCTGCGCGCCGTAGTCGGCGATGGTGACCGGCGACCGGTCCTGCTTGGTCTGGGTGTCGGAATTCTTCAGGGATGACTGAACGGCCTGGCATAGCCGGCAGGCCTGACGCACGGCGGCGATGGCAATGCGCAGTTCTTTTTCGAAGCTCATGGGTTCTCCTGGGTGGAGCTGTCTTGGTTGAACAGTTGGGACCGGTTGTCGGCCACGCCGGTGATGCGCCCGTCCTCGCGCTGCCAGCGGTAGAGCAGCAGGGCATCGTCCTTCTTCAGCGTGCGGATGACTTCCGGAACGTGACGCTTCATGAGGTGGGCGTCCTCGACCCCTTCGGCCGAGCAGTTCAGCATCTTGCTATAGCCCTTGTAGTGCCGGGCGCTGCCGAACAGTCGGCTGAGCCCGGAATCGATGTCGCCGGGCTCGCCGACTGGAACGTCACGCCGGCGCAGCACGAGAAAACTATAGGACACCGCGCTCAGGTCGATGCCGAGGTGATCGGCGAACCGCCGCCAGCGTCCCTCGTGGTGGACGCGCTCGGGCGGATGGACGAAATGGTGGCACCAGTGGTGGGCGTTCTCGGGGGCGAGGAGGCCGCAGGGCCCCGTGTGCGGGCAGGGCGCAAGGGTATGCATGCGCTCGCGCAGCCGCTCGCGGCTTGCCACCAGGCGCTTCGCGGTCTCCCGGCTTCCCGGCTCCACCCACACCACAGCGGCGGCGAGGGCCATGCAGCGCTCGAGCTGGGCGAGGCCCTCGTCGGACAGCTCGTTGAGCACATGGCTCACCAGGAGAAGGGCGTCGCGGCAGGCGAACTCCAGATCCGCAGAGGAAACCGGCTGGCTGTCACAGCGCGGATACTGACGGCGGGCCTCCTTCGCGGCCACGTCGCTGGCCAGGGTGGACAGGTCGTAGAAGCGGCACTGCCGCGTCTCGCGGCCCAGCGGACTCTTCAGCCAGCGGCGCGAGGCCACGCCCGAGCCGCATCCCCAGTCCACAACCTGCGCGGCGGGCAGCGCGATGCGCCGCATGCGGATCTCGTCCAGCACGGCATCCCACTTCCAGCCGATACGCTCCCCAAGGGTCTGGTTGTACTCGCGCAGATCCTGCTCGCTTTCCCAATAACCCGACTCGGGGGGACTCGCGGCGAGAAAGCGACCGCGCAATTCGGCGAGGCGTTTCCAGTTGAGACCATCCCAGGGAGTTAGTTTAGGCATGGGTTCACTCTAGTCCATCGGCTGCGGCAGGGGAAGCGGAAACGAGGTCGGTCGCGTAGAGCACGCAGCGCGCGCAATGGGTTCCGCTGAATCGGACAGCGGCGGGGTAGGCTTCGCGGCAGACGGGGAGCGCCTTTGGACAGCGCGGATGGAAGTGGCAGCCGGAGGGCGGATTCGCCGGCGAGGGTACGTCGCCTTCCAGCATTATCCGCCGAAGCCCCGACCCGGGCGCGACCTGCGGAACCGCCGAGAACAGGGCCTGGGTGTAGGGATGGCGAGGCCGGCCAAAGAGTTCGCGGGTCGTCCCTTCCTCGACGATGCGGCCGAGGTACATCACCGCCACGCGGTCGGCGAGATACTCCACCACGCCGAGATCGTGGGTAATGAAAAGATAGGATAGCCCAAGCTCGCTCTGGAGATCCTTCAGCAGGTTCAGGATCTGCGCCTGAACCGACACGTCCAGCGCACTCGTCGCCTCGTCGCAGATCACCAGCTCGGGCTCCGGCGCCAGTGCTCGCGCGATAGCGAGCCGCTGTCGCTGCCCGCCCGAGAACTCGTGGGGATAGCGCTCGACGGCGTCGGCGTCCAGCCCAACCTTTGCCATGAGCTGGCGGGCGCGCTCCTCCCGGTCAGCTCGACCGCTCCCGATTCCGTGGGTATGCATCGCCTCCAGCAGCATCTCCCGTATGGTCTGGCGGGGATTGAGACTGGAGAAGGGGTCCTGGAAAACAAACTGCACCCGCTTGCGCAGCGGTCTCAGCGACCGCCTCGGGGCGCCGACGATTTCGCGCCCGGCAAACTGGATCGAGCCCGCCGTGGGGTGGTTGAGGCGGATGATGCTTTTGCCGATGGTGGTTTTTCCACAGCCCGACTCGCCCACCAGCGCGAGCGTCTCCCCCCGGCGGAGTTCGAGGCTAACCCCGTCCACCGCCCTCACATGGCCCACGGTGCGCTTGAAGAATCCCCTGCGGATGGGAAAATGCATGCGCAGGTCGTCGATGCGTAGCGCCAGATCGCCCGGCTCAGCCGGGGGTGGGGCCGCCACATCGCGCAGAGCCAGCGCCTCGCGGCCGAGGGCTCCGTCGGCGTAGAGGT
>CBFGVE010000315.1:0-4100 GCA_965651915.1 uncultured bacterium | reverse complement strand
ATAGGACTCGGCCTTTTCCCGCTCGGCATCACCGAGTTCCTGGCCCATGACGATAGGCATGGCGTCGCCGATCTTGCTGCCGGGCGCCATGAAGATGCGCTCGGTGGTGAGGGCGATAATGGCGCCGGCAGAAATCGCGTTGCGCTCCACGAATGTGATAAGCGGAATCTTCGTGCTGCGTAGCAGGGTGGATATCTCTTCGGTGGCGTCGAGGCGTCCGCCCAGCGTATCCATCTTGAGGATAATGGCGTCGGCCTGGCGGGACTGGGCTTCTCTCAGTCCGCGCCGAACGACGTAGGTGAGGGCGGGCTCGATCTGGGCGTCGATCGGGATCACGTAGACCAGGCTGGAGGCGGGAGGGGTAGGGGATTCAGCCGTAGGCACCTCGTCCTCGGCCCAGGCCCCGGGAAGGAGCAGGGCGGTCAGGCAAAATAGGATGCGTTTGAACATAGTGCGGTGGACCTAGGTTGATTAAGCGGCAGTTTACCGGAGGCTTGCGGGGATTGTACACTGAAAACGGAGCAGCCGCGCGGTCTAGAGACAATCGGAACGGCGCTTCGTTCATTACAGGCTTTCGGATTGCGGAGGAAGGGGGCTGTGCTAGGATGCGCGCATGCCTGAATCAGCTCCATCCGAAACTCGCTGGGCGCTCGTAACCGGCGGGGCGGTGCGCATCGGCGCCGCGATATGCCGGGGTCTTGCCACCCGGGGCTTCGGCGTACTGATCCATTGCCGGTCCTCGCGAGAGGAGGCTGAGGCGCTTGCCCGAGAGCTGGTCGAAGGCGGGGGGAAGGCTGCGGTCGTGCAGTCCGATCTGTCCAGCGGGTCCGGCTGCGAGGACCTCATGCGCGAGGTTGTGGCAGTGGCGGGCCACGTCGAGCTGCTGGTGAACAACGCCGCAGTCTTCACCAAGTCCCGGCTTTCCGCCCTCGACGCCCCAGCCCTGCTGGCCGAGTTCTGGCCGAACCTGTTCGCACCCATTCTCCTCACCCGAGCCTTCGCCGCGCAGACGGACAGCGGGCACGTCGTGAACGTGACGGACCGCAGGGTGGCCTCCATCGACCCTGCCTGCGCAGCCTACTGGCTGACCAAGCGGGCGCTGGCCGACTTCACCCTGCTCTCGGCCCGAGAGCTGGCGCCGCGCATCCGGGTGAACGCGATCGCGCCGGGCGCCATTCTTCCTCCGCCCGGAGAGGGCGAGGCCTACATGGACCGCCATGCGCCACCGGGCGCGCTCGACCACCGCTGCACCCCCGCCGATATTGTTTCGGCACTGAATTATCTGCTCGACTCCCCGTTTGTCACCGGCCAGACCCTGTTCGTCGATTCCGGACAACATGTGAAAGGATAGCCATGATACGCATCTACATCCGCGACCTCGCCCTGCGCTGCATCATTGGAATCTACCCCGAGGAGCGGGACAACCTGCAGGACGTCGTCATCAATGCCGTGCTTGAGTGCGAGGCCCCCGAGGCCCCGGTAAGCGACCGCATCGAGGACACCGTAGACTACAAGTCGATCAACAAGCAGATCATCCAGATGGTGGAGGGCAGCCATTTCAATCTCATCGAGACCCTGGCCGACCGCATTGCCGACATCTGCCTGCAGGACGCCAGGGTTCAGCAGGCCCGCATCACCGTGGACAAGCCGGGGGCCCTCCGCTTTGCGCGAAGCGTGGCGGTAGAAATCACCAAGACAAACCCGTAGGGCCTAGCGACGATGAATGCACCCAAGCGCCCCAACATCCTCTTCATTCTGATCGACGATCTCGGCTGGCGCGACCTGAGCTGCTATGGCAGCCCGTTCTACGAGACGCCCAATATCGACCGGCTGGCCCGCGAGGGCATGCAGTTTTCCCATGCCTACGCCTCCTGCCCGGTCTGCTCGCCCACCCGGGCCAGCCTGCTGACCGGGAAATACCCAGCCACGCTCGGACTGACCGACTGGATCGACCATACCGGCGAAGTGCATCCGGCCCGTGGAAGGCTCATCGACGTGCCCTACATCAAGCATCTCCCACGCGGCGAGCACACGCTTGCCCAGGCGCTGCGCGACGGCGGCTACGCCACCTGGCATGTGGGCAAGTGGCATCTCGGCGGAGAGGGCTACGGCCCGGAGGATTTCGGATTCGAGGTCAACGTGGGAGGCTGCCATGCGGGAAGCCCCGGAAAAGGCGGCTACTTCAGTCCGTGGACCATTCCCGCCCTCGCCGGCGCAGATGTTCCCGACGGTACCTACCTGACCGACTATCTCACCGACCGCGCGATCGGACTGATCAGCGGACATGGCGAGCAGCCCTTCTTCCTCAACCTCTGGTACTACACGGTGCATACCCCGATCCAGGCCAAGCCCGAAAAAATCGCCAAGTACGAGGCCAAGGCCCGGGCGATGGGACTGGACAAGGTTAAGACCTTCGAGGAGGGCGACTACTTTCCCTGCGAACACAAGCGGGACAAGCGCATACTCCGCCGCCTTGTTCAGTCCGACCCGGTCTACGCGGCGATGATAGAGAGCCTGGACGAAAACGTGGGCCGCATTCTTGCGGCGCTCGAACAGCGGGGGGAGCTGGACAACACCCTGGTGGTCTTCACCTCCGACAATGGCGGTCTCGCCACTGCCGAGGGCTCGCCGACCTGCAATGCCCCGCTGGCCGAGGGGAAGGGCTGGATGTACGAGGGGGGCACGAGGGAGCCCCTGCTTGTGCGGTGGGCTGGCAGGGTCGCGCCGGGCAGCGCCTGCGAGACGCCCTGCACCTCCACCGACTTTTTCCCGACGCTGCTCGAAGCCGCCGGGCTGCCAGCGCTCCCCGATCAGCACATCGACGGCGTGAGCCTGCTGGGACTCCTGCGAGGGGAGCAGGCCCTGGACCGCGAGGCGATCTACTGGCACTACCCCCACTACGGCAACCAGGGAGGCACGCCAGGGTCGTCGGTACGCATGGGCGACTACAAACTCATTGAATTCTTCGAAGACGGACGACTCGAACTCTACAACTTGCGCGATGACCCGGGGGAAAGCCGCAACCTCGCTACCCAGGAGCCCGAGCGCGCGGCCCGGCTCCACACGCGTCTGCTGGCCTGGCGGGCGAGCGTCGAGGCCAAAATCCCCCCGCCAAACCCAGAATGGCCATCGGTGTAATAAATTGTAATTTTTTGTCAAAATGGAATAAAACCTGATAAATATAATTTTACAGCGGTAAAAGACGAGGTATATTTACTTGAAACCGGTTGTACGAATGCGTGGCGTTCGGCAAGCCGTGTTCAGTAAAGGAGCCGTCTTCATGCCTGCTTTTCTGCTTATTATTCTCGGGATTCTGGCGGCATCCCTGGTGGTATTGCGGAAGCGGAACCCCGCAGTGATGACCCCCGCGCTGATTCTGGTCGCCTGCGCGATGATTTGCGGGGCGCTCGTGCGGCTCTCCAGCAGTCCGGAGAAGGACTTCGTATCCGAGGAGTCGCTGTTTGCCGAGGCGAACGGCTACATGCTGGGGAAGCTGCTTGCCGAGGAGGTGGCGCCGGGCAGTGTGGTGGCGGTGGTCAGGCGCGACCCGGCGGAATGGATGTCGCGCCAGTCGATCTGCGAGGCCAGCATGCGGGGGCTGGAGGAGGGGGGCAGGAGCGCATCGCTGCGCTTTGTCGCGGTGGCTCCCGCATCTGATCCGGGCGACGAGCCCCGCTTGGTCGAGTATCTCCACGAGAAGGAGTTCCGGGAGTTGCTGGCCCAGGTTCCCGATGCGAAGGCGGTGGTGCTCGACCGCATCGTCTTCCGCCCGAACGGGGCGTCCAGAAAGGACAGCTTTCCTCCGATGTACCTCGTGATTGGCGCCGTGGAGCCTGCGCTACGCGAGCGGCTGGAGGATGGAGGATACCTGCGCGCGGTAGCCGACTACCGGCCGGGCTCGGACTGGACTGCGAAGCCCTCCCGCCAGATGGCAAGAGAAGACATCTTCGCCATGCGCTACGAGATGGTGGTCACCTCCCGCTAGCGGGCTTGACCCCCCGCCGCCGCCCACGCCAGGCTTGAACCCCTAACACCACAAGGGGTGCTAACACGATAAGTATGGGCATGACGGCCAGCACGGGGAGAGTGAGCAGGGTGAC
>CBFGVE010000314.1:0-4110 GCA_965651915.1 uncultured bacterium | reverse complement strand
CCCTTGCCCGAGGCCCAGAAGGACCGGTTCATGCTCAAGATCGAGATGGGCTACCTCGAAACGCAGGAGGAGGTTGAACTGGCCCGCCGCACGCTGGGCGACGACGCCCCCGAAGCTCAGCTCGAGAGCGGTGTTGTGCAGCAGGTGCTCGGCCCCGGCGAGCTGCTGCGCATCCGCGAGGCGCTCGGCCTCGTCACCCTGCGCGAGGAACTTATCGCCTACGTCGTGGAGATCGTGCGGGCCACCCGCAGCCACGACAGCCTCCTGGTCGGGGCAGGCCCCCGCGCAACCCAGGCCCTGCTTCTCGGAGCGCGCGCCGCCGCCGCCATCGAAGGCCGCGACTTCGTCACGCCCGACGATGTGAAAGACCTGTGCGCGCCCGTGCTGGGCCACCGCCTCATCCTCCGCCCCGAATACGAGCTGGAAGGCCTCACCGTCAAGGAGGTCGTCCAGCGCATTCTCGACGAGGTGGCCGTCCCCCGGTGATCGTTCCCTCGTCCAGACTGCTGTTCTACACCGCGCTGATCGCCCTGCCCGGCTCGGCCATCGCGGCGGTCGCGCCCGAGCATGGCGGAACCGCGCTTGGCCTCGTCGGCCTGTTCGCGCTGTCCACCCTCGCCGACGCCCTGGCGGGTTTCCGGCGGCGCGGCTCGGTACAGGCCAAGCCGGTCGAAAGCCCGGTCCGAATGAACCGCGGCGAGCCCGCCCAGATCGGCCTGGCCCTCACCCGGCTCGCCTCCACCAAACCCTCGCTCAAGGCGGGCATCGCTCTTCCCGAGAGCTTCCGGTGCGACGACGATATCATCGCCATCGACCTTCCCGAGCCCGACCGCCCCTACCTCGTGCAGTGGGCCTGCCAGCCTACACGGCGCGGACGTTTCACCCTCGACGCTTGCCACCTCGAAGTCCCCAGCCCGCTCGGCCTGTGGCAGGTCCGCTGGTCCCAGCCCATTTCAGCCGAGCTGCGCGTCTACCCCTCGATACGCTCCGAGCGTCGCAAGGTGGCCGCGCTGTTCCTCACCCGCAACGACCACGGCATCCACGCCAATCCCGCCATCGGGAAGGGGCGCGAATTCGAGCAGCTCCGCGAGTACCTTCCCGGCGACCCCTACGAGGACATCCACTGGGGAGCCACCGCGCGGCGAGGCGCCCCCATCACCAAGGTCTACCAGGTCGAGCGCACCCAGGAAGTCTACGTGGTGATCGACACCTCGCGCCTCAGCAGCCGCCCCAGCGCCCAGCCCGATGACGACGCCCACGCCCCCACCCCCAGCATGCTCGAGCGCTACCTTGCCTCGGCGCTCATCCTCGGAGTCGCCGCCGAACAGCAGGGCGACCTCTTCGGCCTCGCCACCTTCGACAAGCGCGTGAACGCCTTCCTCCGGGCGTCCCGGGGCACTACCCACTTCAATGCCTGCCGCGACCTGCTCTACACCCAGCACGCCTCCGACGAATCCCCCGATTTCACCGAGGTCTGCTCCTTCATTCGCGCCCGCCTCCGCAAGCGCGCCCTGATCATCCTGCTCACCAGCATCGACGACCCGGTTTCCGCCGAGAGCCTCAGCGCCGGACTCGACCTCGTCGCCCGCAAACACCTCGTCATGATCGCCATGTTCCGTCCCGAGGAGGCCGCGCCGGTGTTCGAATCCGAGTTACCCTCCAGCGTCGACGACCTCTATGCCAAACTCGGCGGACATCTCCAGTGGAGCCGCCTCGCCACCCTTGAGAAGGAGCTGCGCGCCCGGGGCGTGCGCTTCACCCAGGTCGAGCGCGGCACCCTCAGCGCCCATCTGGTCGGCCAGTACCTCTCCATCAAACGAAAGCAGCTCCTGTGATCGTCGACCTCCAGCACTTCCTCGATACCGAAGGACCGCTCTGGCGCGAACTCGATGCCCAGCTCGCCCGCATCGAGCGCGAGCCCGTCCTCACCCTGGGGATCGAGAACCTTAAGCGCCTGCACTACCTCTACGAGCGAACCTCCGCCGATCTCGCCCGGCTCGGCGCCGGTGCGGGCGAGGACGACCTCCGCCGCTACCTCGAATCGCTGGTGGGCCGCGCCTACAGCGAGATCCACGAGTCCCGCCGCAAGGCCCTGCGCTTCCGTCCCATGCACTGGTTCCTCGCCACCTTCCCCCAGACTTTCCGCCGCCGCAGCCGCTTCTTCGCCCTCGCCGCCGCGATCATGCTCCTGGGTGCTTTCTTCGGCGGCTTCGCCCTCAGCGCCGATCCCGAGGCCAAGCGGACCCTCATCCCCGCCCAGTTCGGCCACCTCGCCGGCAATCCCAGCGAGCGCGTCGCCGAAGAGGAGCGGGAAGGAAGCGGCGATGGCGGGTCCATCAGCGGCAAAGGCGCCTTCTCCTCGATGCTCATGACCCACAACACCCGGGGGTCCATCTTCACCCTCGCCTCGGGCATGCTCTACGGCATCGGCACTTTGGTCCTGCTTTTCTACAACGGGGTAATTCTCGGCGCGGTCGCAGCCGACTACCTGCTCGCTGGAGAGGGTGTATTCCTGACCGGCTGGCTGCTGCCCCACGGCTCGGTCGAAATTCCCGCCATCCTCATCGCCGGGCAGGCCGGGCTGCTCCTCGGCGGCGCGCTCATCGGCTTCGGCAACCGCAAGGGCCTGCGGGAACGACTGCGCGAGGTCACCCCCGACCTCGCCACCCTCATCGGCGGCGTCGCCACCCTCCTCATATGGGCCGGAATCGTCGAAGCCTTCCTCTCCCAGTTCCACGCCCCGGTCATCCCCTACGCGGCCAAGATCGCCTTCGGCACGGTCCAGCTCCTCGCCCTCGCCTTCTTCCTCGCCTATGCCGCAAACCAGAGGAGGCCGCATGAACGGCAGTCGCACCCACACCCTCGACATCCGAACGCCAGAAGGCATACGCTTCAGCCTGCTGCCCGCGAGCCCGGTCATCCGCTTCCTCGCCTGGACCATCGACGCCGCCATCGTCTACCTCGTCCTCCTCGCCGCCATCCAGACCGCCGCCTACTACCTCGCCAGCATCAGCTTCGATGTCGGCATGTCCGTGCTGTACGTCAGCGCCCTGGTCGCCCCCATCCTCTACTCCACCCTGCTCGAATGGCGCTGGAAAGGCCAGACCGTGGGGAAAAAGGTGTTCCGGCTCCGGGTGGTGGATGAACGCGGACTCCGGCTCCAGCTCAGCCAGATCATCATGCGCAACCTGCTTCGGGCGGTGGACAGCCTTCCCCTGTTCTACCTGGTCGGCGGAATCTCCACCATCTTCACCCGTCATGCCCAGCGGCTGGGCGACCTCGCCGCGAACACCGTCGTGGTCCGCACTCCGCGCCTGCGCGAACCCGACCTGGAACAGCTCGCCCTGGGCCAGTTCAACTCCTTCCGTGAGCACCCGCACCTCGAAGCCCGGCTCCGCCAGCTCGTCCCCCACGAAGAAGCCAGCCTGGCGGTCCGGGCCCTGCTCCGCCGCGGCCAGCTCGACGACGACGCCCGCCTCCGGCTCTTCGCTGAACTCGCCCAGCGCTTCCGTGAACGCGTCCCCTTCCCCCCCGAAACCGCCGGCGGCCTGAGCGACGAGCAATACGTCCGCAACGTGGTAGACACCCTCTACCGCAGCAAATCCGATTCCCGCCGCTCCATTCCAACCTCCGGATAAGAGCCCGGATTCATTATCCAACCCTCGGACAACACCACTCGCCCCCGCCCAACAAGGTCAATATGGTCAAACACTAATCAGACGCCCCCCCACACTCTCGCCCCAATTGCCCCATGACGGCCTTCAATAAATGCTTGGCGGTGATAGTAGCATCCCTGTTCTTCGGATTTTTGGTCTGTCATGTCCTTGGTGACCCGATAACACAGGAGTATGAGGTCATCCGCTTCAGCAAGCCTGGCTACAAGGTGTTTTTCGCTCGCGGCGCTGCTGACGGATCGTTCGGTGATGAAGGGGAAATCACAAACCTCACGACGGACCCATTCACACTCATAGTTTTCCGCCCCAGTGGGAGACACTTCATCCATCTTCGCAACGAGGGCTCGATGATTTTCCGGGCAAATCCGAACTGGACCGCTACCCTCAAAAATTTGACAACCGGGGAGGAATCGACGCTATCCATTTCGGACAGAGT
>CBFGVE010000313.1:0-4125 GCA_965651915.1 uncultured bacterium | reverse complement strand
CAATGGTATAGATGTTGTAGCGTAGCGGCATGGGTTACCGGGGATTGACAAACAAAGCGGCAAGCATAATGGTTTCCCTCTATTTATCAAAGGATAATGCACCGAATATGAAACAGCCGAACGGATTTATCGCCCAGGGCCCGCTCTCCCTCGACCTGCCCTCCGATGGCCCCGCCACCCGCAAGGAGTTCGTGCTGTCCCGCCACAGCGGCTTCGCCTCCACTCCCCGGGACCTTTCCTGGCTAGACACCAACATCCCCTGCCAGGCCGCCTGCCCCGCGCACACCGACATCCCCGGCTACCTCGACGCCATCGCCCGCGGCGACTTCGAGCAGGCCTACCGCATCAACCTCGCCGACAACGTGTTCCCCGCCGTGCTCGGGCGGGTATGCACCCGCCCCTGCGAGCCGGTCTGCCGCCACGGCTTCGAGGGGCTCGGCGAGCCCGTCGCGATCTGTTTCTCGAAGCGATCAACCGCCGATTTCCTCCAACGCTCCGAGCCGGTGGTCCTCGACAAGCTCTTCCCCCCGAGCGGCAAGCGGGTCGCGGTCGTGGGCGCAGGCGCGGCGGGGCTGGCCGCCGCCCGCGAACTCGCGCTATGGGGCCACGACGTCGTGGTCTTCGAGAAGTACCACCGCCCCGGTGGCCTCATGGTACTCGGCATCCCCGAATTCCGGCTGCCCCGCGCCGTGGTCGAGCGCGAGATCGCTCAGATCGCCGCCCTCGGGGTGGAAATCCGCTGCGGCGTCGAGCTGGGGCGCGACATCGCGCTGGACCGGCTACGCGCCGACTACGACGCAGTGATTCTTAGCACCGGGGCGCTCGCCCCCGCGCTGCCGGGGGTTCCCGGCGAAGATCTCGCCGGCGTGAGCCACGGACTCCCTTTCCTGCTTGCCGCCAACGAGGGCCATGCCGAAGCACCCGGACGGCGCGTGGTCGTCATCGGCGGCGGATTCACCGCCGTGGACTGCGCCCGCATGGCCCGGCGGCTCGGCGCCGAATCGGTCCGCGTGTTCTACCGCCGCTCCGAATCCGAGATGTACATCACCCCGCACGAAATCGAGGAGATGCGCCGCGAGGGCGTCGAGTTCGAGGCGCTGGCCAGCCCGGTCGAGTACGTCGGCGAGCAGAGCAGGCTATCCCGGGTGCGCCTCGTGCGCAATCGCCTGGGCGCGCCCGACGCCAGCGGGCGCCGCCAGCCCGAGGCGGTCGAGGGAAGCGAGTTCGAGGTCGAGGCCGATACCGTCCTGCTCGCCACGGGACAGCGCCGCGACTTCGCCTGGGCGCCCGAAGCCCTCGCCGCGACGCTCCACGCCGCCCGCGACGTCATCGAAACCTCCGAGGCCGGACTCTTCCTTACCGGCGACGCCTCGGAAGGCTCCGGCTCGCTCATCGACGCCATCGGCCACGCCCGCCGCTGCGCCCGGATCGTGGACCGCCACCTCACCGGGAAGAGCCGCTTCGAGGACGGGGCGCTGATTACGAAGGCGGCCAAGACCGGTCGCACCCGCGCGCTGGACGCCCTGCCCCGCAACCCCATTCCGGTACTCCCGCTGGACCGGCGAGGTCTACGGGACGAGGTCGACACCGGCTACGCCCGCGAGACCGCGCAGACCGAAGCCAGCCGCTGCTACCTCTGCCACTTCAAGTTCGAGATCGACAACGACCTCTGCATCTACTGCGACCGCTGCCTCAAGGTGAAGCCGGTCGAGAACTGCATCGTCAAAGTCAGCGCCCTGGAGTACGACGCCCAGGGCCGGGTGACCGGCTACACCCGCTCCACGTCCAGCCGCGACTACAAAATGCTCTTCATCGACCAGAACCAGTGCATCCGCTGCAACGCCTGCGCCGAGGTCTGCCCGGTCGAGTGCATCTCCCTGCAAAAGGTCCAGCGCTGTACCCGGATGGCTCCCGGCTGATCCCGCCCCGTCCGGACGCGCAGACAATTCTTGCCAAGTTGCCTTGCGTTCTATCAGTTTAGGCTTTCACCCGCTGGGCTTTTCCCCTACATCTTGCCTCCCATATGAAAGTATTTGAGCAAAAGCTACTCGACCGCATCCAGAAGACCGGCAGCAACCTCTGCGTGGGCATCGACCCCCGCCCCGAGATCATCGACGAGGACATTCAGGACTACCTCGCCCGCCTGCTGGAGGAAACCGCGCCCTACGCCGCCGCCTTCAAGCCCAACATCGCCTATTTCGAGGCCATGGGCAGCCTCGGCTACGCCCTGCTGGAGAACATGCTCCACGACCTAGGCGGGCAGGTGCCGGTCATTCTGGACGTCAAGCGGAGCGACATCGGCGAGACCCAGGAGGCCTACGCCCGCGCCTACTTCGAGAACTGGAAGGTGGACGCGGTCACCCTCAACCCCCTGCTCGGCTACGACACCATCGAGCCCTTCCTCCGGTACCCCGGCCGCGGCGTCTACCTCCTCGGGGTGACCTCCAACCCCGGGGCCACGGAGTTTCTCCTCCAGCCCCGCGAGGGCCGCTACTTCTTCGAGGACGTCCAGAAAATGCGCGACAAAGCCCAGGATCTGCCGGGCGCGGTGGGCCTGGTGGCCGGCCTCACCAACCTTTCCCCCGAGATCCTGCGGCGGCTCGACGACCTCCCCCTGCTGGTGCCCGGGCTCGGCGCCCAGGGCGGCGACCTCCGCAGCCTCCAGGCGGGAGAACGCACCGCCCCCATCCTCGTCAATGTCTCCCGGGGCATCCTCTACCAGCACCCCGAGATGAGCTTTGCCGAGCGTGCCCGACACTACGCCAGCCAGATCCGGGCGGCGATCGGCGCATAATTTCCGAAATTCCGGTTTGATTTACGCCCCCCAATTGGATAAGCCAGTTAGGCCAATCCAAAGGAGATTGGTTCCATGAGCGACAAAATTCAGGAAGGCCTCAGCTTCGACGACGTTCTGCTCGTCCCCCAGCGAAGCGCCATCCTTCCCTCCGACGCCGACCTGACCACCCGGGTTACCGGTCGCATCCACCTGAATATTCCGGTGCTCTCCAGCGCCATGGACACGGTGACCGAGCACGATCTTGCCATCGCCCTCGCCCGCGAAGGCGGCCTCGGCGTCATCCATCGCAACTGCACGATCGAGGAGCAGGTGGCCATGGTCTCCCGGGTGAAGCGCTCCGAGAACATCATCATCGACCGCCCCACCAGCGTCCGCCCCGACATCAGCATTGGGGAACTCAAGCAGATCCAGGTCCAGACCGGAGTGTCCGGCTTCCCGGTGGTTGATTCCACCGGCAAGCTTCTCGGCATCGTCACCCGGCGCGACATCTGGGGCGTCGAGGATGAGGACACCCCCATCCGCACCGTGATGACCCCCCGCGACCGCCTGGTCACCGTCAGTCCCGGCATCACCCAGGACGAAGCCAAGGCGATCCTCTACAAGCACCGCATCGAGAAGCTGCCGGTCGTCGATGCCGAGGATCTTCTCGTGGGCCTGATGACCAGCGCCGACATCGAGAAGCGCGAGATGTTTTTCGAAGCCGCCAAGGACGATCAGGGCCACCTTCTCTCCGGTGCCGCGATCGGCGTGGGCGATGACGCCATTGACCGCGCCCGCGCCCTCCACGAAGCCGGTGCCGACGCCCTCTTCATCGACGCCGCCACCGGCCACACCGAGAAGGTCATCCGCCTCCTCGAGCGCCTACGTAGCGAGATGCCCGGCGTGGAGATCGTCGCCGGCAACGTGGTCACCGAGGAAGGCGCGGCCGACCTCATCCGGGCCGGCGCCGCCGCCATAAAGGTCGGCGTGGGCCCCGGCTCCATCTGCACCACCCGCGTCATCGCCGGCGTGGGAGTGCCCCAGTTTACCGCCATCCAGGAGGCTGCCAAGGCCTGCCGCAAGCATGGCATCCCCCTCATCGCCGATGGCGGCCTCCGCTATTCGGGCGACGTGATCAAGGCGCTCGCCGCCGGCGCCAACGCGGTGATGCTCGGCAGCCTGCTCGCCGGGACCGAGGAAAGCCCCGGCAACACCGTCCGCTGGCAGGGGCGCACCTTCAAGGAGTACCGGGGCATGGGCTCGGTCGGAGCCATGCGCAAGGGATCGGGCGACCGCTACGGACAGAACTCCTCCGGGAAGCTCGTTCCCGAGGGCGTCGAGGGCTTCGC
>CBFGVE010000312.1:0-4146 GCA_965651915.1 uncultured bacterium | reverse complement strand
ACTAGGTCCCGCTCCCGGTGGGCGCCATCCCCGTTGTACTCCCGCTCGCACAGGCGGCACGACGCGTCCGGAAGCAGCTCCATGAGGTGCAGCTTCGCCGCGCGGTTGAAAAAGATCAGGGCGGCAACCACGACGCCGACGAAAATGCCGTACTCGATACGGATGAATACCGTGACCAGAAAGGTGAGGGTGAGCACCACCGCGTCCAGGCGGGAGGTCATGAACACCCGGCGGAGCCGGCGCATATCCACCAGCTTGACGCCGATGTACAGAAGCAGGCCGGCCAGGGCGCAGATTGGGATCAGGCCCAGCCATGCCGGCACGGTAACCAGGGCGATGGCCATGAAAATGCCAAAGAAGACATTGGCGAAGCGGGTTTGCCCCCCCGACCGCTCGATGAGCACCGAGCGGCTGAAAGACCCCGAGCCCGGGATCCCCTGGAAAAAGGCGCCCACGACATGACTGAGTCCCTGGCCGACGAATTCCTGGTCGAAGTCGACGGTCTGGCCTCGCTTCAGCGCGAGCGTCTGCCCGATCGAGACCGCTTCGATGAGTCCCAGCACGGCAACCGCCAGGGCACCCGGAAGCAGGGCCGCCACCAGGCTCGGGTCGAATACCGGAAGAACGAGGGATGGCAGCCCGAAAGGAACCGGCGCGATGTCGCGAACGAGACGCATCTGGTCATCCCCCAGCCGCTCCGCAAGCCAGGCCGAGACGAGAATGGCGAACACCGCGTGCGGCCAGCGCCGCCCTATCCTCTCGCCGATCAGCATCCACGCCATGACACCCAGCCCTGTCCCCAAAGTCCACGGATTGAGCTGTGCGGACTGCGCCAGGGTACCCGCCAGGCGCTGGAGAAAAAACTCGGCCTCGGTCGCGGGAACGTCAAGCAGGTGGTGGAGCTGGCCTAGCGCAATGAGCACACCCGCGCCCACGGTGAAGCCGAGAAACCCGGATTCGGGAACAAAGGCCACCAGCCTGCCGAGGCGCAGGAGCCCCATGCCGAAGCGGAACACGCCGACCAGCAAGGTGAACAGAAAAACGATGCGTAGAAAGTCCGGCGAGGCGGCCATTGGCGCCAGGGCGGCGGCGGTGAGCAGCGCCGCCGAGTTGGTCGGGCCGCTATTGGCAAAGGCCGAGCTTCCCCAGAGCGCGGCAACGACGGAAATCACGACCGAGGCGTAGAGGCCGTGGACGGGTGGAACGCCAGCCAGCATGGCGTAGGCCATCGCCTGGGGCACGGCGAAAAGGCCCACCGTGACACCCGCCGCGAGATCCCCGCGCAGGGCCTGTACCGAATAGGAGCGTAGATCGGGCAGGAAAGGAAAGAGCCGGTGAAGTGGAGCGCTGCGGCTAGATGCTGACTCGTTCATGCGTCGTATCTAGCGGAGAGCGGAGGGGAGTGCAAGCCCGGGTTCGGCCGGCCCCGCTAACGGCGGCGGCTAGCCTGTTCGAGTACCGAGCGCTCGCGGCGGGTCAGGCTGGCCATGCCCTGGCGGGCGATTTTGTCCAAAATCTGGTCCAGCTCGCCTTCGTCAAGAGTGTCCGGGTAGAGGCCCCCGGGAATGACCGTTAAGCGACTCCGCGCGAAGGGACGGGGGAACCGCAGGCGGCGGGGCAGCAGATCCCGGCGGAAAACTGCGAGCGTGTAGGCCAGCCCGGCAACCGCGCCGGCCAGATGTACCCCGTAGGCGATCTGCCCTCCCTGCTGGTTCACCAGCATGACGAGCTGTATGGCGCCCAGGCCCGCTGCCAGCATCCACGCTTTCATGGTGATGGGTATCACAAAAAAAAGCAGCAGGGTAATCGGCCGTTGCGGGTAGAGGGTTGCGAAAGCCGCCACCAGCCCGAAAAGCGCTCCCGAGGCTCCCACGCAGGAGGCCGACGAATCGGTGACCAACACCCAGCCCAGTCCGCCTAGGACGCCGCTCAGCACATACATGATGACGAAGTGCTTCGTCCCCATGCCCCGCTCGGTTTCCGGCCCCAGCATGAAAAGCATCAGCATGTTGAACAGGATATGCAGTGGCATGGTGGCGGAGTGCAGGAACATGTAGGTGAATAGCTGCCAGACAAACCCGCGGTAGAAATCGCCGGGCCGCAGCTCGAAGGGCGACATCAGCTTGAAATAGAGCGCTGGACTGCTCCAGAGCACGAGCTGGACGAACCAAACGGCGAAGCAGGCGATCAGTGTCGTCTTCACCGCCGGGGTTAGCCTTCCGCCCACCTCGAACTCATAGCCTCTGTTTGCGCGCCAAATCATTGATGCCCGCACTATAGCCGATACCGGGCGAAGCTCAACCCGAAGACCACCACGACCCGCTTTTTTCTGTACTTGCCCTCCACCAGCCACCACACTCCTCGGATCAAGCACGCCTGCGGCGCGGGAGCCTCAACATGCCGACGTTCAAGGACTACACCATCATCCGGGGCATCCCCTTCGGGGGCATGACCGACCTCTATGTCGCCCAGACGCCTGGCCACGAAATGCGGGTGGTACTCCGCCTGCTAAAGACCCAGTACCTCGGACACCGCCGCATCCGCCGCCAGTTCATCGAGGGCGGCGAAATTCTCGCCGGGCTCGACCATCCCAACATCGTCAAGCTCCTGGACCGGGGAACGACCGACGGAAATCGGCCCTACATGGCGCTGGAGTACATCGAAGGCCGCAATCTGCGCGAACTGATTGTTCAGCGCGATCCGATCCTGAAGAGCCACCCGCTCGCGATCATCCGCCAGATGGCCGAAGCCCTGTACTATGTACACACCTCCGGCTTTCTCCATTTCGACTTCAAACCTGAAAACCTGATTGTCCAACCCAGCGCGCACGTCACCCTGGTCGATTTCGACCTCGCCTTCAGAAGGAACGCCAGCCCGGTCAAGGTCAAGGAAATCTCCGGAACCCCGGCCTACCTCGCCCCGGAGCTGATAAAATTCCAGGTTGCCGATGAGTCCACCGATATTTTCAGCTTCGGAGTGAGCTGCTACGAGCTGCTCACCGGGCGAAAGCCCTACGCCTCGCCGGGAGATCCTTCGTCCCCCGCCGCGCCCCGAACCCTCCAGCCCGACACGCCTGCATCGCTGTCCACCCTGGTCCTTAAATGCCTTGATAAGCAGCCCAGCTCCCGCTACCCTTCGATGAGCTTGGTATTAAAAGACCTCCGTGCGACGACATGACCGAAATCTACCTCCGAAAAGACGTGCCTAGCCGCAAGCCTCTGGTTCTGGGGGTGGCCGCCGCCCTTCTCCTGCTCGTGCTGGCCGGGCTGGCCTGGTCCTGGCTCCGCCGTGAACGCCCCGAGACCGACCTGGCCGAGCAAACCGGTCCTGCCGGATCTTCCTCTGCCGCGCCGCTGCTGTCTCCCGGCACCGCCCTCGCCACCTCGACCTCGCTCCGGGACGGCGCCCTGGTCGACCCCGGCGCGGGCCTGCTTGCCAAGGCCCGGGGCCTGCAGGAGGAGGGCCTATTGCTCGAAGCGCGCGAAGCCTACCTCGGTGCCCTGGAAGCGAGCACGAGCGAAGCGAATCGCCAGACCGCCCGCGAAGCGCTGGGAAACCTCCACACCCTGCTGGCCCTGACCCCGCGCGAAATGCCGGAGAAGGTGGAGTACACCGTGCAGCGGGGAGACACCCTCGGCGGGCTCGCCCGCAAGTTCGGCACCACCGTGGAGCTAATCCGCAAGAGCAACAACATCTCCGGCTCGATGATTCGCGTGGGCGACCGCTACCGCATCCTCCAGGGAAAATTCTCCATGCGGGTGAGCAAGACCGACAACATCCTGGATCTCTATCTCAACGACCGCTTCTTCAAGCGCTACCGCGTGGGCACCGGCCGCTTCGCCCGCACCCCGGTCGGCGACTTCAAGGTGACCGACCGCATCGCCCAGCCCACCTGGTGGAGACCCGACGGCAAGGCGATCCCCTACGGCAGCACCAACAATCTCCTCGGCACACACTGGATGTCCATCAACGTCCCCGGCTATGGCATTCACGGCACCTGGGAGCCCGACTCCATCGGACGCCAGGCCAGCGAAGGCTGCATCCGCATGCTCAACGAGGAAGTCGAGGAGCTGTTCGCCCTCGCCCCCATCGGAACACCCGTCACCATCACCGAATAACCCAGGCAGCGGAGGATCCCCCGTGGCT
>CBFGVE010000311.1:0-4156 GCA_965651915.1 uncultured bacterium | reverse complement strand
CGGAGCCACCCGAGCAACAGGAACAGCCGCCCGAAGAGGCGGAGGAAGGCGAGGTTGCGGGGTGCGCCCGATTCCAGCCCGTGCAGTTCGCCGGCCATGGTGCGGGCGGTGGCAGCCTGCTTGAACGCGGGGTGGTTGCGCAGGTTGGCGAGGTTTAGTCCCGCCGCCCATTCTTCGTTCCACCACTGGCCAACGAGCTGGCCGTCGACCCATAGGGCGTGGCGTCCATCGGCCAGGCCGGCAACCGTGAGGAGCTGCTGGTCGAGCTCCTCGGAACCGGGGAGTAGCTGCTGGGCCTCGCGCAGGGGCTTGGTGACGCCGAGGGGCAGACTTTGCTCGTGCAGGGTGAAGCGCAGCCCGTCGGCATCGGCGGTGAAGTCCTCGACGCGGGCACGCTCCACGGCGGTCAGTTTGCCGGTTGCGGCATCGATGGCGACCGAGGACACGGTACCCTCGACCTCCTGGGCCTGAAGAAAGAGGAGCCCCATTACGGCGTGCCCGAGCGGGCCGGGATGAACGCGGTCGTCGCCGATGAGGGTGAAGGCGGGGTTGGTTTTCTGGAAGTCGGCGTTGATACGGTTCATGGCCCGGTCGAAATCGACCAGCGGAAGGCCTTTGCTGCCGGCGAAGGCGCGCACGTGCTCGGCGGCGCGGGACAGCGCGGCATTGGCTCCGGGATTCGAGGGCCGGGCGAGCTGGGCGTGCTCCTCGTAGGGGCTGGGGGTACAGAGGATCACCTGCACGTTCCTTGCCTGGAGGTCGGCCACCAGCCGCTCCAGGGTCAGGGCGAAATCAGCGATGGCCTGGTCGCGCAGTTCCTGGCTTTTTGGCTTCTCGGGATCATAGAAGGCGAGACGGAAGTCGTTCATTCCGAACATCAGCACCACATGCGACGGGTTGCGGGCGAACACATCCCATTCAAGGCGGCGGCGGGCACCACCCGCGCCGTCGCCGGAGATGCCCGCGTTCATCCACTCGATTCGCCGTTCGGGATAGCGCAGGGCATAGAACTGGGCGACATGGGCGTGCCAGTCGCCGGCCCGGGTGATGCTGTCGCCCAAAAAGAGCACGCGGTCGCCGTCGGCGAATGCAGGGAAGGGCGTGGCGACGGGCTCTGCGCTGCCGCGCGGCACGCCGAGCCCGATGATGCAGAGAATGGCGTAGGACAGGCGAAGTAGTTTCATGCGGTGAGCCTTTCCAGGATTAGGGGTGTGACCGGGGAGAGGTTGATGGAGGCGGAGAAGGTTCCTGCTTCGGCTGCGGTGAAGCGGAGGTTAGAATGGGTCGGGGAGTGGAGGGGGCAGTTGACTCGCAGCCGGCAGGGTCCCGGCGCGGCTGCGGTGATTCGGGCCCGGCGGAGGGTTCCATCCGTCCACTCGAGGTCCACAGAAAAGCCCCCTCGGGCGCGTAGCCCCGACACCTCTCCCCGGAGCCATGCCGAAGGCAAGGCGGGAAGAAGGTGAAGCTCGTCTCGGTGCGACTGGAGGAGGAGTTCGGCGATTGCGGCAGTGTGGCCGAAGTTTCCGTCGAGATTTAGCGGGGGGCAATCGTTGAGCAGGTTGGGCAGAGTGTGTTCGCAGGCGAGGCGGCGGAGGCATTCCTGAGCGGCGTCGCCGTCGAGCAGGCGGGCATAGATGCAGGCCATCCAGGCAAGGCTCCAGCCGGTTTGGTCGGTGCGCAGTTCGCGCTTGATGCCGATGCTGCGCGCAGCGGCTTGGGCGAGGTCGGGATGGGTGAAGGGGTGGATCTGGGAGCCGGGGAAGATGGCGAACAGGGGGGAGAGGTGGCGGTGGCCTGGGTCGGCAGGACGCTCGTCGCCGAGCCATTCGGCGATGATGCCCTCGGGGGTGGCTCGGATGGGGGGGAGGGCGTCCCGCAGCGCGGCCCAGCGCGCCCGCTCACCGGCATCATGGCCGAGGATCTCCGAGGCTTGGATCAACGCGTTGAACAGCTCGCGGAGTATCTGGGCGTCCATCGAGGCGCCCGCGCACATCTTGCGCTTGCAGCCGGTGGGGTCGAGGTAGGCGTTCTCGGGAGAAACCGAAGGCGAAGCCACAAGGTGCCCCTGGGCGTTGGGCTCCAGGTAGTCCTCGAAGAACAGCGCGGCCTCGCGGAGCTGGGGGAGGGCGGTGCGGGCGAGAAAGCCCCGGTCGAGAGTAAAGCGGTAGTGCTCCCAGCTATGGAGGGCGAGCCAGGCGCCGCCCAGCGGCCACAGCCCGCTTGCGTACACCCCGCCGGTAGGCAGGGTGTCGGCCCACAGGTCGCTGGTATGGTGGGCGACGAAACCCCGGCAGCCGTAGTGCGTCTGGGCGGTCTGACGGCCGGATTCTACCAGGCGGTCGACAAAGGCGAACAGGGGTTCGTGGCATTCCGGCAGGCCGCAGACCTCGGCCGGCCAGTACTCCATCTGCAGGTTGATGTTGAGGGTATAGTTGCAGTTCCAGATTGGGGTCATCTGGTCGCACCACAGGCCCTGGAGGTTGATGGGGAGGGTGCCGGGTCGCGAGGAGGCAATGGTGAGGTAGCGTCCGTAGTCGAACATGAGCGCGTCGAAGGCGGGCTCGGGCCGGTTCAGCGACTGGTTCTGGATGTAGGCGTCGGTCTGGGATGGTGGCGGGCTGTCGGAGGCCAGAGTTAGCTTCATCCGGCGGTAGAGCGCCTGGTGGTCCTCGATGTGGGCCTGGCGGAGTGCGGCGTAGCCGGCCTGCTCGGCGGCGTCGAGCTGGGGGAGGCTGGCGTCAAGCGGATTGGGCTGGCGGAAGCTTGTGTTGGCGGCGACGAGGAGGACGCACTCCTGGCCGCCCACGCAGTGCAGGCTTTGACCCCGCCGCATGAGCTGGCCTTCGTCGCCGAGCATGCGCAGGGCGAGGCAGAAGCGGACGCCATCCGGTCCGGCCTGGCCTTCCAGCGCCACCGTGCGGTGGTCGATCAGGCGCACTTCGCCATCGAAGGGGCGGCGGCGGAGGTAGGCGTGGAACACGAGGGGGGTGCCCACGGATTGGAGGTGGAGGGCGAAAACCTGGGCCGGGGCCGAGACGAACTGCTCGCGAAGGTAGAGAGAATCGCCGTGGCGGTAGTGAACGCTGGCGATGGCGCGGTCGAGATCGAGCGTGCGTTCGTAGTCGGTTGCGGGGGCGTGGTTCTCCGGAGAAACGAGCACCAGCTCGCCGAGATGCTGGTAGGGATGGCCGTTGCGGGGAATGGCGGTGAGGGCGCTGTCGGCGAGGTACTCGGCTTCCTGAACTTTGCCGGCCCGCAGAAGCGCGCGTACCTCGGCCAGCGATGCGGCCGCGTCGGGGTTGTCGCGGCGCGTGGACCCGCCGTACCAGAGGCTGTCCTCGTTGAGGGGGATCCGTTCCGAGAAATAGTCTTCGCGGGCGAGCGGTGCGCCCCGGATCATCGCTCCGAGTCGCCCGTTGCCGAGGGGCAAGGCCTCGTTGAAAGAAGTGCCTGGCAGGTCGTAGCGGAGAAGCGCGGTTTTTGGGGTCTGATTAGAATCAGGCATAGTGAGGAGCGAAGCTGAAACAAACTGAAAATATAGTCAAGATCAATCGCTTGCCGTGCGAATCCTCCCGCTCATCAGCCTCCCTGAGCGGGGATCGAGTGGCGCTATGAAGGCTGGGTTTCCTGGCGGAGCCAGGCGAGGTAGGCGGGGCTGGCCTGGGAAATGGGGAGCGCGGCGATGCAGGGGCACGTGTAGCTATGTAGGCTACGGACACGGGCTTCCAGGGTGGGGAAGGCGTCCTCCATGGTTTTGGCAATGAGCGCGCACTCGAGGTCTTCGGTGAGGCTTCCCTCCCACCAGTAGAGGGATTCGATCTCCCCCGGGATGTTCACGCAGGCGGCGAGGCGCTCTTCGACGAGGGTTCGCCCGATGCGGCGCGCCTCGTCGCGGTCCCGGCATACGATGTAGACGAACAGGGCGCCCATGCGGGACTCCTAGCGGGGAATGGCCTCGAAGCCGCGGTCGAGGTCGGCGATGAGATCCTCGATGTCCTCGATGCCGGTGGAGATACGGACGTTGCCTTCGCGGATGCCTGCGGCGGCGCGGGCGGCGGGGTCCATCGAGGCGTGGCTCATGGTGGGCGGATGGGCGATGAGCGACTCCACGCCGCCGAGCGAGCCCGCCCAGCTAAAGAAGCGGAGGGCCTTGATG
>CBFGVE010000310.1:0-4158 GCA_965651915.1 uncultured bacterium | reverse complement strand
GGTCGCCACCGAGACGGGCTGCACCCGCATCGCCCGCTGGGCCTTCCGCTACGCCACCCACCGCCAGCGCCAGAAGATCACCGTATTCCACAAGGCCAACATCATGAAGATGACCGACGGCCTGTTCATCCGCTGCGCCCAGGACATCCACAAGCGGGAGTACCCCAACATCGCCTACAGCGAAATGATCATCGACGCCGCCTGCATGCGCATGGTCCAGGACCCCTCCCCCTTCGACATGCTCCTGCTCGAAAACCTCTATGGCGACGTCGTCAGCGACCTGTGCGCCGGCCTGGTCGGCGGTCTCGGCGTGGTCCCGGGGGCCAACATCGGCGACACCGACGCCGTCTTCGAGGCGGTCCACGGCTCCGCGCCCGACATCGCGGGCAAGAACCTGGCGAACCCCCTCGCCCTGCTGATGTCTGCGGTCATGATGCTCAACCACCTCGGCGACCAGGACCCCTCGACCTCCCACCGGAACGTGGCCGAGCAGATCAAGCTCGCCTACAACCAGGCGCTGGCCGACGGCAAGAAAACCCGGGACCTCGGCGGCGACCTCGGCACCGACGCCTTCGCCAAGGCGGTAATCGAGCGGCTAAAGGGATAATCTACGCCAGTAACTGGGTTCTAAACCGCACTCTTAACCGCCACATTTACTGGCTACCCTTAAGCGACTCGCTTCAACGAAAAGCGGTTGGGAACCGGTACAAGGAGGTCGATTAAGACGGCTTCGGCAAGGCTTTTTCAGCGCGATGACAATCACTCCGGCATGGCTGGGAGTCGTACATGGAATAGTGTGAAAAAAGTCCCGATCCGTCGTAAGGAAAACAGCCCCCATGCCCTGAGCGCACTTGAACAGTTCCTCGTCCTTTACGCCGGGAGGGAAAAGATCGCGACAATCAGCCACTTCATGCCCCAAGGACTCCAGGAGCCGCCTCGAGGAGCGGGGAAAATTCTCGTCCTGGAAAAACTTCATACCGCCAGCTCATAAGGGTGCTCCTCAAAGCGCGAAAGCTGGCCGGCAAACTCTAGTACGGCATAAACATCTTCCCTGGTGATTGTTGGATAGTCCTCCAGAACGTGTTCAAGCGTGTCGCCGCCACTCAGAGCCCCTAAAATAGTGGCGACAGGCACACGGGTGCCCCTAACGACTGGCTTGCCATGGCATATGTCCGGGGAAATGCATATTCTTGCGTTCATGATTAGCTCCCAAAGGGGCCGGATCGATTTATGCGATTCCGACTGCCTGCCATCTTAGTGCAGCCTCCTGCGGAGATCAAATGCGAGCTTTTTGCCCGAAACCGCCCCCGGCACTTGCTTTTTCAGTGCCCGGGAGTAGATTGTGCCTTCCAATCAACCCAGGAGCTAGGAGCCCCCGCATGAAGATTGCCGACCGCGAGACCCCCGTTATCGAGAAAACCAAGGAACTGTGCGAGGCCATCGTGGCCCAGCCCGGTTTCTCCGCCATGATCAAGAACATCGAGGCCTTCTACGAAGACCCCGAGGCCCAGCAGCTCTACGAGGAAGTGGTCGAGCTTCAGGAATCCCTCCGCTCCAAGCAGGAAAACGGCCAGCGCCTCTCCGACAAGGACATCGCGGGCTTCGAGTCCAGCCGCGACAAGCTGCTCGCCCACCCGGTGGCCGGCGCCTACCTCGAAGCGCAGAACCAGATCCACTCCGCCCAGAAGAAGATCACCCAGTACGTGACCCGCACCTTCGAGCTGGGCCGCGTGCCCACCGAGAGCGACTTCCAGGGCTGCTGCGGCGGCGGCTGCAGTTGCGGCTAGGCCGGCCACCCGCCGGTCCCCGGATCAGTACCGCAATTCCTTAATGGACACCAGGTCAAGCGAGGCCGAGCGGTACTCTTCCAGCACGTCGACGTCGATGTAGTAGCGGTTTCCGGGCTGGAGGGTCATCGTGCTCCCCCAGGCCGACCCATAGGTGTCGTTGTTCGGCTGGAGAATTACTGGGGCGTAGGGCGCGTACACCCAAACCAGCAGGTACTGCCCACTCGGCTGGGTGGGCTGGATGGTGATCTCGGCGGTCGATCCCGAGAAAATCCGCAGGGTAGGCGCGGCCCCCGCCGAGATGATCTCGGACTGCGGCATCGTGACCATCGGCCCCTCGAGCCAGAAATGCACCGGCTCACTGGGGGTGCCGAGAATCTCCACCCGCCCCTTGATGTCCACATTGGTCAGGTAGTAGTTGCCGGCCGGGATCTGCACCACCTCGCCACCGGCCACATTGAGCTGGTTGTTGGAGATTTTGCTGACCAACTGGTTGCTGTTGTTCTGGGGGTCCCGGAAATGGGTCATCAGCTTGGCGTAGCTTCCGCCCACAATGCCGAGGGGGTCGGGCTCGACCCGCTCGCCCAGGGCCTGGTAGTCGTACCCGGAAGGCTGCGTGGGCGGCACGCCCAGCTCGCTGAGCCCGCCGTAGATGATCCCGTCAATCGTCATTTTCTGGGCCGGCATTTCGAACTTCTCGTTGGAGCCTATCCCCGCCTCGCCGGTTGACCCTCCCGGAACCAGCGGGAAGGTGGGGTTGCTGGATGAACGATAGCTGAAGATCTGCGCGTTGGGCTGGCCGTTGAACATTTTGTCGCCAAACAGGCCGATTTCAGCCAGCAGCTCCCGGCGCTTGAATACCGCCTCGATCTCGACGATAGAGTCCATCTCGTAGCCCCTCACCTTGAACATTACCGCCTGCTGATTGCCAACCCGCACGAGATTGGTGACCGGATCGAACTGATAGTCGTTGGGGGGCGGATAGTTCACCACCGTATTCTGATTGCTGAGGGTGATGTTCTTCAGCGCGAGATCGGTTTCAATCTTGGCCTTCACGTATTCGACCCCGGCCAGGGCATTGTATCGGGCACCCTGCTCCCAGCGGTAGTAGCCGCTCATTCGCACGTTGGATTTCGACAGGCCCAGCACCATGGTCGAAATGATGGCGACCGCCGCGAGGACAGCCACCACGAACAGGATGGAGAACCCATTCCGCGTATACGTTTGTGATCGTGCTTTCATGGCAGGTTTACCAGTCGGTTAAGGGTGGAGATAGTGGACCGGCGGTACCCATCGTTCACCCCGGTCGGATCGCGATAGAAGGGGTCACGACGGCTGCTCCGGCCGGACACCTCGATCGACACCAACTTGGTGCCGGGTTCGCGATCAAAGCGCAGATTCTCAATGCCACTTGCCACGATACGCTGCCAGGAATAGGGCATGGTGCCTAGGTAGTCTTCGCGGATCATGTGGGGCTTGTAAGGGTAGTAGTAGGTGCTCTGGATGCAGGAGTAGGTGAGTGCCGAAACCCGCTCCACCGGGCTTCCCGCAGCATGGGCGTGCTTCAGCGGGAGCGCCGAGGTGGGCGACGAGCTGACCGCGAGCACATTCCCGTTCACCCCCACCACCCGGGCCAGCTCGAATCGCCCAATGTAGACCAGGCGGCGATTGGTCGTGTTGAACTGAGATGCCTGGGCTGAACTTTGCAGCACCACGAACGACTGGCCGTTTGTGGTGGCCGCGCTAAGGTAGCCCACCGGCGGGTCGAAAGCGCCCACCAGGGTGATGCTGTCGGGCTGGGTGCCAACCCCCTTGGTGATCATCGGATTGCTGTCGATACCCGGCACCCAGGTCACCCAGGAGCTGACCAGGTTGCTATGGACCGGGAAGCCGTAGCCGGTCATGCCGATGTCGCGGCTGAGCACGTCCATCGCGAGGCGCATGTTCATCTGCAGCTCGTTGTTCAGCTCGATAGCGCTGAGCGACCGCCGCTGGAGCGAGAACAGGGCCATGGTTGCCGCCGCAAGCATCCCGCCCAGGGCCACCACCATCATGGCCTCGACCAAGGTGAATCCCGCGAAACGACTGCGGGAGCGCGAACTGTAGCCGGTGCCGATCATTTCTTCTTCTTCCCCTGCGAACCCTGGGGTGGCACTTCGACATCCATCTCGCCCAGGGTCCGAGGCGTGACGAGGGTGACAACACGGTAGGGGTTCTTGTCTGCGCCGAGGCGGTCCCAGGCTACCTCGACGATCAGCTCCCGCACGCTGGTGTCGACCTGCTCGACCGACCAGTGGGCGTCCACCTTGTAGCTTCCGCGGTAGCCGGAGGTAAGGTTGTCGTAGCCCGCCTCGGCCATCTCGGTGAGCAC
>CBFGVE010000309.1:0-4160 GCA_965651915.1 uncultured bacterium | reverse complement strand
GATAGGGACCGGTTCTGGTTGATCCCATGAACGGGAGCGCTGAGACCCCGCTTCGCGGCGGCTGCCCCACGGCGTTCCAATGCCTCGGCCATCGCTGTTTTGCGGGGCGCGTAGGCCGGCTTGGTCTTGACCGGTTGATTCGGGTTCTGGGGCGCTGGCCGCTGGATTTGTGTACGCGATGGTGCGAGGGGGGGGGGAGGTCGCTTGGCCGGCAGCGGGATTGGCTGTGGGGCAGGTTCGGGGTCAGCCCCGCGCGCCAGGCGGTCGAACAGGTCCTTTAGCTCGGATTCGAGGCTGGGTGGTTCAGGCTCCTCGTCCTCGGGAAGGGGGCGTTGTGGCGCCCCCTTCCGCTGCTTCACCGCCCCGGCAATCTGCAGGATCACGTACACGACGATGATGATCAGCCAAAGGATGCCTTCGGCTGCCGAGTTCGCCAGGGTGGTGAGGAGGGAGGACATGGCGGGCTACCTGACTACTTGCCGCTGGTCGCGGAGCCGCTGCCGCCGTCGCTGGTCTGGCCGAGCGATTCGCGCATGGAGGTGTCGGCGAGGATGTTCTGCATGCGGTAGAAGTCCATCACGCCGAGATTGCCTTCGCGGAAGGCCTGGGCGATCGCCATAGGCACCTCGGCCTGGGCCTCGATGACCTTGGCCTGCATCTCCTGGACGCGGGCGCGCATTTCCTGCTCGGCGGCAACTGCCATGGCGCGTCGGCCTTCGGCTTCGGCCTGGCGCATGTTCTTGTCGGCCTCGGCGCGCTCGGTTTCGAGCAGGGCGCCTACGTTGGCGACTTCGCGCGCCCCGCTGACACCGGCGACGCTAACGTCGGCGATATCGATGGAGACAATTTCAAAGGCGGTCTGGGCGTCGAGTCCGCTGCCAAGCACGCGGCGGCTGATGTGGTCGGGGTTTTCGAGCACCTGCTTGTAGGTTTCGGAGGAGCCGATGGCGCTGACGATGCCCTGGCCGACGCGGGCGATGATGGTGTCCTCGGTGGCACCGCCGACGAGGCGGTCGAGATTGGCGCGGACGGTGACGCGGGCCTTGACCAGCAGGCGGATGCCGTCGCGGGCGACCGCGTCGAGCATGGAGGTGCCTTTGCTGGGATCGGGGCAGTCGATCACCTTGGGGTTGACGCTGGTGCGAACGGCGTCGTAGACGTCGCGGCCTGCGAGGTCGATGGCGGCGGCCTGCTGGAACTTCAGCTCGATGTTGGCCTTGTCGGCCGCGATGAGGGCTTGAACGACGTTTATGACGTTGCCGCCCGCAAGATAGTGGGCTTCCAGTTCGTTGGTGCTCAGATCGAGGCCTGCCTTGACCATGCGGATGCGGGCATCGACGATGGTCTTGGGGGGCACGCGGCGCAGCTTCATTGCGACCAGCGAGTAGAGCGGAACCGGGGCGCCGGAGGTGAGGGCGCGTATCCACACGCCGAGGAACGAGAAGAAAATGCCGACAAATACAGCGGCGATGATCGCGAGGATCACGCTGCCGGCTACGATGAACATGTCCATGATGGCTCTCCTGAGGTTAGGGCGGGCACTCCGAAATGGGTGCCCTATTTATCTGTATCTTCAAAGGGTGGGCGTGGTGGTGGCGAGGCTTCGCGGGCTTGCCTAATCACCAGGATCTGGGATTCGAAAAAGGCGCGTAGCATGGCCCCGGTCCCCAAAAATGCCACTGCTACCCACACACGTAAATTTAAAACGGGAATAAAAGCGACGATTAGGAAGAAGGTGAGGCCTGCGACCAGCGCCAGGACGGTGCGGGCGAGGCTTGCCTGGCCACTCCGGGCGAAGACGAGCCCCCCAAGGGCGAGGGCCACCGCGATAGAGCCGAGATACAGAGCGCCGGCCCCCGCCGCGCCGATCAGCAGAGCGGCAGTGAGGCCCACCATCGAGCGGAAGAAAAAGCTGGCGATCAGCGGGGCGATAAACAGGAACAGGGCTCCGGTCAGCATGGATCTCCCTGGGGCGGTTCGGACCTGGTTGATCGCCCGGGCAGTGTGGACCGGCATGAGCGAGATCATCAGCATCCCGGCCATGAACGCATTCATCCATAGCCCGATCTGGAGGAATAGGTAGGAGCGCACGGTCACGGTTCCAAAGGAGAGTATGCTTTCCTCGGCGGAACGGCGGATCAGTTCCCCGCCGAGCTGTACCTGGTCGCCAAGCACCAGCTCGCTTGCCATGGAGTAGGCGAAGTCGCCGCCGATGGTGGTGCCGGGCAGTACGACGATGTTTTCGGCGATGACGCGGAGGTTGCCCTCGATTGTGCCGGAGAGGGTCACGCTCTTGGCCAGGATGTGGAGGCTATCCCCGGCGTGGGCTTCGGTGATGACGTGCTCGCCCACGAGAAGTCCGTAGCCGCCGAGCTGGGTGGTCCGTTCGAGGTGGATGGAGCGCCCGACCGCAGCGATGCCCTTAGCGAGCCGACCGCTTACCTGGATCAGTCCATCGGAGAGAAATTTTACCCGGTCCTCGGCCTGTCCGCTGAAGGTGATCGACTGGGCGTACACCGCGAGGTGGTCGCCGAACTGTCCGGAAAGATGGGCGTTGGTGGCTAGCGCGACCAGTTCGCCTTCGACGATGCCCGAAACGTCCAGTTGGCCGGTGGTCACCCAGCGGTCGGCCTCCACCACGGTGTCTTCCTGTACGCGGTAGCTTTCAGCGCGGCTAAATTCGAGTGCGCGGACGGGGAAGGCGGAAAGCTGCAGTCCGAGCAGGGCCAGGATGGGGAGGGCGCTCCGGGCGGAGCGAAGGCGTTTAGGCATGGGTCGCATCCTCGATGGCCTCTACGCGGACAATACTGCCGCGGGCTTGTACGACCCGGATGGGCGTATTGGCAGAGATCCATCCGCCATCGGCGATGACATCGACCCGCCGCCCGTCGATGTCGGCAATACCTGAAGGGCGAAGCTCGGTGACGGCGGTGCCGGAGAGTCCTTCGAGTTCGCGATGGGGATCGCTGGCCTTGAAATCCCGGGTGCTGTTGGAGAGGGTGAAGACCTTTCCCATGCGGGTACGGGGAAAGAAGCGAATCCAGGCGTACAGCACGAAGGCCGATGCAAGCAGGATTACCAGCGCGGAAAGCATGCCGTAAGGCGAGGGAAAGGCGGAAAAGCCAAGTGCGACCGCTCCCATGAGGGCAAGGGCTCCGATGACGCCAAGCACGCCTCCGGGGATAAAAATTTCAAGTCCGATGAGCAGCAGTCCGGAAGTGAGCAGGATGACGTACCACTGGAGGGCTTCGGGATTCATTCAGGATTCCTTTCGGGGGCGGAGACGGCTGCGGGGCCGACCACGATGCGGCTGCCGTGTACTTCTGCGGGGCCGACCACGATGCGGCTGCCGTGTACTTCTAGCACTTCTACGGGACTGCCCGCCTCGATGAAATCGCCCCGGCTTACGGCGTCGCATTTTCGGCCTGCCACGCGGATCGAGCCCGAAGGGCGAAGCGGGCTGAGGGCGGTGCCCCGCTGTCCAAGCAGGTCGGACTGGACGTGATCGGTGGACACGTAGCCCTGATCGCTGCGGGTGGCGTCGCTGAGAATCAGGTGGCCGAAAGTCCGGTTGCGCGGTAGATAGCGTCCCATGATCCCTATCAGGATGCCGGTTCCCACGAGCGCGAAGGCGAGCTTGCCTATGGGTAGGGCGAGGTCAGGCATGGTGGGTAGGGTGGGGGCATCGGGCAGGCGGTCCATCATCGAGGAGAGCAGGCTCCAGAGGATGAGCAGCAGCCCGGCGACGCCGGTAATGCCGAAGCCGGGCAGCACGAACACCTCGACTATCAGGAGAACCACGCCGATGCCGAAGATCAGAAGCTCCTGGGCGCCGGCGAGCCCGGCTATATGGTGTCCGAAGAAAAACAGGCCGAAGCATACGGCCGCGACAACCGCAGGCAGGCCCACGCCGGGGGACTGGAGCTCGAAATAGATCGCGGCCATGCCGATCATGAGCAGGATCGGGGCGATGGTGGCGATGAAGCGCGCGACCCGCTCAATGTTTTCCACCTGCATAGTGACCACTTCGGCATTTTGGTGGCCGACGAGCGAAAGCAGTTCGTCGATGCTCTCCACCGCCTCGCGGGAGAGCAGGGGGGCACCGTCGGACATGATGCGGGCGGCGTCCTCGTTCGTGAGGGTGAGCAGTTGGCCCATGG
>CBFGVE010000308.1:0-4163 GCA_965651915.1 uncultured bacterium | reverse complement strand
TCGTAGCGGAGCCCGAGGCCGAAACGGTGCATCGGGGCCGCCTGCCACAGCAGCATCAGATCGGCATCGGCCAGGAGACCTCCTTCGCCATCAATCTCGCCGAACAGGCTGTTGTCGGCGCTGCTGTAGGCGGGCCAGCCCACCCGCACCGATCCGCTGAAGCCAAAGGGGCGGCCGGCGGCGCGGTCCGGTTCTAGGGCCATGGCGAATCCTGCATGGAGGCTCAGCACCGAGACATCCTCGGTGACCGTGCCGGACAAGCGGACCTCGGGGGCGTCTGCGAGCACGAAGCGGCTCCGCCGGTAGGCGTGGCTGCGCAGGCCCAGCCCCGCGAGGGGCCGGATACTGAAGCGGCTGGAGCCCAGCTCCCAGCCGGCTTCGCCCAAGAGATCGAAGGCGGAGAGTTCAAGCTGGTTCCGCTGCACCACGTCTCCGGAATCGGTCCAAGTCTCGGTTTCGCGGGACGAGGTGCCAAGGCTGCCCTCACCCCGCAGCACCAAGGAGCCAACCGGGCGGATGGTAGCGGAGAAGGAGAACCCAGCATAGTCCGCATCCCAGGCGGACCGGGTAGGCGCGATGCGTACGGATTCCCGGTAGTCCACCTGCCCTACCCCGCCGCGGAGGCTGAGGTCTAGCCCACTGGATGGGGAGCCGGCCAGGGCCGGCTCCACCAACAGCATCGTGGCAAGCGCGATGGAACGCAGACGGGGCATGGGGTGGGTTTGCTAGCTGCGGTCGTCGATCGCCACGAAGTCGCGGCGGGCGGGACCGGTGTAGACCTGGCGGGGGCGACCGATCTTCTGGTCGGGATCCTTCTGCTGCTCGGTCCACTGGGCCATCCAGCCGGGCAGGCGGCCAATGGCGAAGAGCACGGTGAACATCTTCGCCGGGAAGCCCATCGCGCGGTAGGTCAGGCCGGTGTAGAAGTCGATGTTCGGGTAGAGGTTGCGCTCCTTGAAGTAGGAGTCGTTGAGCGCGGCGTCCTCCAGCTCCATGGCGAGGTCGAGCAGGGGGTCCTTGGTGCCAAGCTTGGCGAGCACTTCCTTGCAGCAGTCCTTGGCGATCCGGGCGCGCGGATCGTAGGTCTTGTAGACGCGGTGGCCGAAGCCCATGAGGCGGAACCCGCTGGATTTGTCCTTGGCCTTGGCCACGACGTCCTTGATGGATAGCCCCTCGCGCTGAATCTTCTCGAGCATTTCCAGCACCGCCTGGTTGGCCCCGCCGTGAAGCGGGCCCCAGAGGGCGCAGATGCCGGCCGCGACAGAGGCGAAGAGGTTAGCCCCGGAACTGCCGACCATGCGGACGACCGAGGTGGAGCAGTTCTGCTCGTGGTCGGCGTGGAGGATAAGCAGCTTGTTCATCGCCCGGACCTGGACCTCGTCGATCTCGTACTCGGCGACTGGTGAGGAGAAGCACATGTTGAGGAAGTTCTGGCAGAACGTGTAGCGGCTCTTCGGATAGACGTAGGGCTCGCCAATGGATTCCTTGTAGGAGAAGGCGGCGAGGCAGCGAATCTTGGAGAGCAGGCGCGCCTCGGCGAGGTAGGGGTCGTCACCCTTGTCGGCGTCGATCTCGGGGTAGAAGCTGGAGAGGGAGACCACCATGGCCGAGAGGATCGCCATGGGGTGGGCGCGCTGCGGGTAGCGGTGGAAGAAGTGGGCGATTCCCTCGTGCAGCAGCGACTCCTTGCTGAGCTGCTTGGAGAACCGGCCCAGCTCTTCGCGGGTGGGCAGCTTGCCGTGGACCAGCAGGTAGGAGACCTCGATGAAGGTGCAGTTGTCGGCCAGGTCGGCGATGTCGTAGCCGCGGTAGCGCAGGATGCCCTTCTCGCCGTCGATGAAGGTGATAGCGCTCTCGCAGGAGCCGCAGTTCATGTAGCCGGGGTCAAGCGTGATCAGCCCGGTTTCACCGCGCAGCTTCCCCGCCACGATCCCGCGCTCCTTCTCGGTGCCCTCGACGACATCGTACTGGTACTTCTTGCCGGCATATTCGAGGGTCGCGGTATCCACTTTTTTTGAGACTGTCATGTTGCTTCACGCCTATGTTGATGGTTCTGTTTCAGACGGGCCTCGGCCGTAGGGGCTGCGGACTCGCCGTAGAAAGGCCGTCTTGGGCGGCGGCCAGTAAACGGGGATGGTACCCCGGCAATTCTCTGGGCGAATGGGCAGGGGCAGCGAGAGAATCTACCCCAGAAATGCCGGAAGTGTCAACCGGAGCGCCCCTTAAAAAATTTTCCTGATTTCCCGAAGACCCCGCTCAGAAATCGATGAAGGCGCCCTGGGGAGCCCCGTCTCCTTCGGCATCCCAGTTCCGGGGCTTCTGGACGGTGCAGGAGCGGACGCGCTTGACCGTCATTTGAATTCCTTTGGCCTTGACGCCTTTGACTCCGAGCTTCTCCAGCCGGAAAACCTGCTGGTTGATGCGCTGGCGCTTCTCTTTGACGTAGCGGACGTAGATTTCCTTGGGCTGGTCGTCGGCGAAGAGCAGGATTTTGGAGCCTTCTGGGGCCAGCTCGTAGTCCTTGTTCATGATAAAGCCGCCCAGGGTGAAGCGCTTGAGGTAGGTGACACCGTGGTCGGTGTAGACGCAGGTCATGATCCGGTCCCGGTCGGCGACCGCGCAGTAGACCATGTTCTGGTCGACGAATAGTTTGTCGGGTGGCGGAATCACTTTGTAGCGCCCGTCGGCCCAGACGATCACAATTCGGTCGAGTGAGGAGCATCGGAACAGCTCCTCCTCCTTGACCTCGTAGCCCACATAGCCCTTGTCGCGGTCTATCCCCATCTTCAACTCGCTCGCGGTCAGCTCGCGCACCTCGATCTGGTGGAAGGAGGTCACCTGAGTGAGGCGCGGATAGGCCGAGGCGTATTTCTTGATGAGGTCTTTCAGGTAGGCAACGGCAAATTTGACCATCTGCTTGAGACTGGCATCGATTTCCTCGACGCGGGCCAGCAGCTCGCCGATTTCCTTGCGGTTCTTTTTCATGTCGAAGCGGGAGATCCGCTTGATCGGAATGTCGAGGAGCATATCGACATCGGCCTGAGTCAGCTCGCGGCGAAGCAGATGAAGAAAGGGCTTGAGGCCATCGTACACAGCCTTGTCGACCTCAGGCGCGGTCTCGCATTCCTCGATGCGCTTGTAGATGCGGTTCTCGATAAAGATCTGCACCAGGGTTTTACGGTGAATCTCTTCGAGCAGCTTGGCGCGTTCCAGTTCAAGCTCGCGCTGGAGGATGTCGAGCAACTGGCGGGTGTTGTGCTGGAGAATTTCATCGACCGTGAGCTGGACCGGCCGGTTGTTGCGGATCACCATGAGGCGGCTGCTCAGGGACTGCTCACACTGGGTGAAGGCGAAGAGCGCGTCGATCGCCTTGTCGGGGTCCTGGTTGAGACCAAGCTTGATCTCGATCTCGATCTGCTCGGCAGTGAAGTCGCTGATCGAGCGAACGCTGACTTTCTTCTTGCGGACAGCGTCCTCGATGGAGCCAATGACCGACTCTGTGGTCGTGCCGTAGGGTATCTGGCGGATGACCAGCGCCCCGTCCTTGCGCTTCTCGATCACCGCCCTCAGCTTGATCTTTCCGTTGCCCCGGTCGTATTCGGACACGTCCATGAGCCCGCCCTGCTGGAAGTCGGGCAGAATGGTAAACTTTTTCTTCTGGAGAATCGCGATCTGGGCTTCGAGCAGCTCCTGGAAGTTATGGGGCAGAATGCGGGTGGAGAGGCCCACCGCGATGCCGTCCGCTCCGAGCATGAGCAGTAGCGGAAGCTTGCTGGGCAGGGTGACGGGCTCCTTCCGGCGTCCGTCGTAGCTGGGGACGTAGCGAGTGAGTTCATCATTGAAAATTTCCCGCCGTGCCAGTCCGGTGAGTCGGCATTCGATGTAGCGCGAGGCGGCGGCGGGATCGCCGGTGTGAATGTTGCCGAAGTTCCCCTGCCCTTCGATCAGGTAGCGGCGGTTGGCCAGGCTCACCAGGGCGTCGGCGATGGAGGCGTCGCCGTGCGGATGGTACTGCATCGTGTAGCCGACAATGTTGGCCACCTTGATGAACTTGCCATCGTCGTTCTCGTGCAGCGACCAGAGGATGCGGCGCTGGACCGGCTTGAGGCCGTCCTCGATATCGGGAATAGCGCGGTCCCGGATGACATAGGAGGCGTACTGAA
>CBFGVE010000307.1:0-4193 GCA_965651915.1 uncultured bacterium | reverse complement strand
CCTCGACGGCGTCGCCCCCCATACCCCGCCGTGCGTCGTAGACGTTCACGACCCACCGGAGCGGAGAGTAGACCAGACGGAGGCGGGTAATGGCCAGCGCCATTTCAAACGAAGCGCGGGGCACGTTGACCTTCGAACCGAACTGGTCGTGCCAGCGGGTCGGAATCTCCACGATACGGTAGCCCGCCCGGGAAAGCTTGAACAGGAGATCGACGTCGAAGGCCCACTGGGTAATCCCCAGGTCGGGCAGTACCTGCCGGAGGGCGCGGCCCGAGGCGAGCTTGGCGCCGCACTGGGTGTCGTGGATGTGGAAGCGGAAGAGCAGCGACACCATGGCGTTGAAAATCCGCGAGGCGATCCGACGGGTGAGCGGCTGGGGCGGGCTTACCAGGGAACCGCGAATCCAGCGCGAGGCGATGGCGATGCCTGCATCGTCAATTTTATCGATCAGCTCCTGGAAAGCCTCGGGCGGCGTGGCCCCATCGGCATCCACGAACCCCACCAGCTCGCCCCGCGCGGCAGCGAAGCCTTTGATAAGCGCCCCCCCCTTCCCTATCGGTTTGGGATCGACGATACACTGAAGATGCGGAAACCGGGCCTGGCGTTCGGCAACAACCTTCGCCGTACCGTCCTGCGACCCGTTCACCACCACGATGCACTCGAACGAGTCTGCATAGCGCCCGGAAAAGAAAGGCAGATAGTCATCCAGCATGCGGCCGATGCGCCGCTCTTCATTGTAGGCGGGGACGACGATGGAGAGCTTCATGGTCCGTTCTGCACCCGTTCATAGAGATTCAGCCCGGTGTGCGCCTGGCCAAAATCGGCAAGCTCGGCGAAAGGCTGGTAGCGCGTTCCCAGCAGGACGAGCAGCTCGGCCCGTTCACTTTCAGGAACCCGGGCGATCGCGGGCGAAGCGATGGAAAAGGTGTAGCCGCTGACGGCGGCGACCGGCGCGTCGGCGCTGGCCAGCAGGGATCGCAGGCTCGCGCGGTTGTGTACCCGCAGAAGGCTCGCGCGCTCGTTCTCCATATCGGGGAAGTAGGAGAAAGGCCCCATCTCGAAGCCGCGGGGCAGCGTGAAGCCACCCTCGACCGCGAGGTAGGCGTCCTGGGTAAGCAGAGTGGTTCCCGCCGCAGCCCGGGAGCGAAGCAGGGCGGCGGCATGGCGCAGCCGCTGCACCGCGCTCTCCTCCTTGAGCTGCCACCAGATGCGGTCGCGTCGGATGACCACCCAGTCCTGGACAATCGGCGAGCCGCCCGCCGCGAACACCGCGACCAGGAAAACGCCCGCGCACAGCCGGGCCGACCAGGTGGACGCCATATCGGAGAGAGGACGCCCGGCAGCCTCTTCCTCGGGGAACGCCGGGCTGCGCAGCCGGTTGGCGAGGCTAACCGCGAGGGCGGTGGCGAGTACCGGGTAGGCCACCACCTGGTAGTCGTCATAGGGAAAGGGAGCGGCGAAGTGGACGGCGGAGATGGCTATGCCGACCAGCCACAGCGCGGAGTTCCACGAGAAGGGGCCGCGGTTCTGGCCCCCCGGAGAGGAACCGGGAAGCCGATTGCGGAAAACCCAGCCCATCACCGCGAGCAGGGTGAATACAAAATAGGCCTGGGTGAAGCGGCTGAGAAACCCCATCTTGTAGACCAGCAACTGGAGCGGGCTTCCTACTTCGCGCGCGCCGTGGTAGTCGAGCAGGCCAAATTTAAGCCCCTCGGGGGCGTGAAGGACAAACGGAAGAAACACGGCGAGCAGGGCCCCCGCCCCACCCAGACCGAACAGCAGCCAGCAGCGGTCGCCAAGCACCCGGCGGCGGAAGAGGAAGAAGAGCCCGACAATCGGCAGGGCGATACCCAGCGAGAAACGCACGCCCGCCGAAAGTCCGAGCAGCAGGCCGGCGATCAGCGCCCAGGCCGCCCTGCGACGGTCGGTGACGCCAACTGTAGCCAGTAGCCCGCCCATGAGCACCACCGAGGCGAGGGCATAGGTTTTCACGATGGTGGTGAAATAGGAATGGTACACGTTCACCAGGATAAGAATCGCCGTGAGAACGGCCGCCACCAGGGTGACCCCGCGCTTGGCAGTGAGCGAAGCGGTTAGGATGGCGAAACATCCGGCGAGCAGGGCGAGAATGGCGGTGGCCGAACGGGCGCCGAGCATTCCGAAGCGGTCAACGACCGGCTGGAAGCCGGCGTAGACCAAGGGAAGAAGCGGACCCTGGGTGAAAGCATAGTCGGCGTAGGGAAGCATGCCCTGCGAGGTGGCCCTGGCGGCGTAGAGGTACCAGCCCTCGTCCTGGTTGAGGTTGCCCCACCAGGTGTTGACGCCGTGCAGGAGCACGCCCGAGGCGACGGCGAGCAGCAGCCAGATGATCAAGGCTATTCTATGTTTCAGAGCCACGCGTTTCTTTCCCTGCGGTTAGTGGGCCGGAGCCTGGGCCGCGCGGTCCAGCCATGCCCCGAGCATAGCCGAACCCCGTTTGAGCTGGTCGATTTCGATGAACTCGTCGCGGGTATGCGCCTGCTCGATGAAGCCCGGGCCAAACACCGCGACCTCCCGGCAGCACGCGGCGAGCGGTCCGGCGTCGCTGTACCACGACGACCCCCGCACGCGCGGATGCTCGCCGAGCGATTTCCCGGCCTCCAGCAGCTCGCTGACCAGACGGGAGTCGGAGCGGGTCGAAAATGCCGGGGAGCGCTTCGCCTCCTCGAACTCGACTCGGCCGCCCAGCAGCCTGTCCTCCTCGATTAGACGCTTAACTTCGCGACGGAACTCAGCGAGGATAGCCTGTTCGGACTCGCTCGGCAAGTAGCGGCGGTCGAACTCGATGCGGCAGAGGTCGGGAATGATGTTCACGGCGGAGCCGCCCTCGATCTTGCCGGTGTTCAGCGTTGGCAGCCCCAGGAGTGGATGGGGCTCCACCTCCAGGGCCCGCATCTGCTCGGCGAGGCGGCCAATCAGCAAGGCCGCGGCCTCGATCGCATTGCGACCGCGGTCGGGGGCCGAGCCGTGTCCCGCCACGCCCTCGAGGATCACATTGAGCCAGAGTACGCCCTTGTGCGCTGTGACCACATCGAGCCCGGTCGGTTCCAGGATGATCGCCTCGTCGGCGGCGAGCCCGTTCTCCGCCAGCCAGAGCGCGCCCTCGCAGCCCTTCTCCTCGCCCATCGCCCCGACAAAGCAGAACGAGATGTCCTGCTCGGCCAGGCGCTCCAGCCGCTGGGGCGTCAAGGCGTTCAGGGCTGCGGCCATCGGGCCCTTCGTATCGGTCGAACCCCGTCCATAGAGCCGGCCCCGCTCCAGGGTCGGGGTGAACGGGTCGATGACCATGTTGCGGACGCTTACCGTGTCGGTATGGGCTTCGATGAGCAGGCGGCGGCGCGCGGCGGCTGGCCCGAAGCGGGCGACGACATTGGGCCTAGCCCGCTTTGGACCAAGCAATTCGACTTTAAACCCTTTTGCATCAAGATGATGGGCAATGAACTCCGCCAGTCGAAGCTCGCCGGTCACCTTGGGGTCGTCGGTGTCTTCGGGGTTCACGCTGGGGATCGAAACGAGGCGGTATAGGAGGTCGACCACGGGATCGGCGTTCATGAAATCACTTTCGGGTTCCAAAGCTTGTAGAGAAGGCTACGGAGGCGTAGCATAGCGGATTCTCGTTCCAAGGGTAGGATTTTCACCTATTGGGACCATCCAAGCCCCGGATTTAGTTGCATTCCGCAGTGGAAACCACTATATACGGTATCTATTCGCTGTCCACGGCCATTTTAGCGGGAGTTTTGTTTTGTACCTAAAGCAGCTCGAATTAGTTGGGTTCAAGAGTTTTGCCGAGAAGACCAAGCTCGATTTCGAGCCGGGCATGACGGCCATTGTCGGCCCCAACGGCTGCGGCAAGAGCAATGTCTCCGATGCGATCCGCTGGGTACTGGGGGAAACCAGCGCCAAGGCGCTGCGCGGCGGGAGCATGACCGATGTCATCTTCAACGGCACGGACACCCACAAGCCCCTTTCCCTCGCCGAGGTCAGTCTGACCCTCGCCGACTGCGAATCCACCCTCGGCACCGAGTTCAACGAGGTGCGGGTCACCCGCCGCGTCCTTCGTTCCGGAGAAGGCCAGTACTTCATCAACAAGACCCCCTGCCGACTCAAGGACATCCAACGCCTGTTCATGGATACCGGCATCGGCACAAATTCCT
>CBFGVE010000306.1:0-4201 GCA_965651915.1 uncultured bacterium | reverse complement strand
CTTACCTATACCTACACGGTAACCGCCCGGGATCTGAGTCCCAACCAGAATGCCACCCAGGCTTCCGGCCCGGCCTCGGCAATCGCCGCCCCCCCCTCCACTCCTCCATCGACCATAACCATTAGCAGTCCAGGCAGCCGCTATATCGTTCAGCGCTCCGCCAACAATACTGCCCAGATCGCTATCGCCGGCGAATACACCAGCTCGCCGGACTCGGTCCAGGCGAGGTTGGTGGTGATGGATGGTGCCGGAAATTCCGGCACAACCACCGACTGGCAAACAATCGACAGCGCGCCCACCGGCGGCAGCTTTTCCGGAACGATCACGAACGTCACCGCCGGAGGATGGTACCAACTGGAGGTTCGCGGCGTCGTCGATGGCGTTCCCGGAGAAACGACGGTGCAAACCCGGATTGGCGTAGGCGATATCTTCCTGACGGCCGGCCAGTCGAATTCGGCCAATTTCGGGACCGGTGGCCATGCCGCGCTGGACGACCGCGTCTGCGCCCGAAGCAGCGTCTCCGGCTCAAGCTGGGTGCCTGCCTCGGACCCCCTCCCCATCGCAAACGGCACCAAAGGATCCGTCTGGACGCGGCTGGGCGACCTTCTCGCGGCAGCGGAAAATATCCCGATCGGGTTTATCGCGCTGGGCCAGGGAAGCACCCGGGTAGACCAGTGGCTTCCCGGACAATCCCTGTACGATACCCGCATCAAGCCAGCCGTCGAGTCATTCCCGGCGAACGGCTTCCGCGCCGCCCTCTGGCACCAGGGGGAGTCGGACTCCATCGCGGGCACTTCCGCCGCCACCTATCGCGACCGGCTGAATACGGTGATCGCGCAGAGCCGGATCGATGCCGGCTGGAATATTCCCTGGTACATTGCGGAGGCTTCCTTCCATCCGGTTACAACCCTCTCACAGGAAGAACCGGTTGCCGCAGGCCAGCGGATGGTCGTGCATGGGGATCCACTGGTCTTCATGGGACCCAGCACGGACGCGTTCCATCTGGAGGACGCCGCCGGCGGCAAGCTGGCGGATTCGGTACACTTCAACTCCGCTGGCTTGCTCGACCACGCCCAGCAGTGGCGGGACATCCTGTTGGACAGCGCCGACCTCACGCCCCGCAATGGAAATTTCGAAGACAATCGCAGCCCCTCGATCACCGGCTTGAACCCCTTAGCTGACGGGGCCAGCCATAGCGTGACCGTCGCGAGCAATACCGACTCGCCCGCCGTGCTGGGCTGGCGCATTCTTTCCGCATCCGGCCTCGGCGCCGCCGACGGAACGAACGGCTTCCTTAACCCCGCCGCCGGCACCTATGCCGCCGCAGCAGACACAGCCAACGCCGGCGAACTTGCCAACATGAACGGGCGCCACGTGGCCTTTCTGGAGAATGGCAGCCCAAGCAACTTTTTCCTGCACAGCCCAAGGACGCAGGCCAGGCCGAGGATGGCGTATACCCTCACGGTCGCAGTAGGCGTGCGCGACGACTCTTCCGCATACGGAACCGCCCTGCTCCAAATCACCACCAATGGCGGCGTGGCCGCCTCCGCCAGTTTCGACAAAACCGCCCTCGATACGATTCGGGGTGGCGATGCTGCGGGAACCTTTACCCATGTCTCGCTGACGTGGACCGCCGATGCGGGCGTTGCCGACAACCAGACCCTGGCGATCCGACTCGTCAAGGCCGGCGGCGCCAGCACCGTGGTGGATTTCGACAACGTGCGCTTCACCTCCGCCTCGACCCATGTGTTTGCAAATTGGATCGATGAATTTTCCCTCGACCCTTCGGATCGGGACTTACAGGACGATCCCGATGGCGACAAGATACCCAATGGCATCGAAGCGTGGCTGGGCACCCATCCCGACAATCCCGACAGCGTACCCAGCACACTGTCGGCCGATGGCGGCACCTTCACCTTCAGCCACCCCCACAACACCGATCCGCTGACCGATCTCTCCGGATTTTATGAATGGTCGCCTAACCTGGAGGATTGGTACGCCGGCGGGGAAGGTCCCTCTGGAGGCGCGATTGTAACCTTTGACGCGTCGCCCAATGGCGGAACAACTACCGTGACGGCAAATCCATCGGAGTCCTTCGACCAGCTCTTTCTGCGGCTGGGAGTAGAGCAAAGCACAAGCCAGCCATAGCAGGCCCCGGCCTCGCAACGTACCGGCTTCCGACTGGGCCGATGCGTTTCGCTTCCTAGTTTATCATCCGCCAAGAGGCTTGGTTACATCGCAGGCCTAGCCACGCCACCGGAGTCGGCTCGACCAGTCAAAAAAGCTCCCAACTAGAGCAATTCGCGCTTGAAAGAGGCGTCAAATGCGCTATTATTGGGGGCTAGATTGAGCTAGCCAGAAGGAAAGCAATGATCAACCAAGACAGCCGAATGTTGAAGTACAAGCGGGCCGAGCAGCAGGTCCGCAAGCTCATCTCGCTGGCCCGGCCGGGCGACCGCCTCCCCACCGAGAGGGAGCTGGCCAAGATGCTAGACTGCAACGTGTTGACCGTTCGAAAGGGCATGCAGACCCTGGTCGACGAGGGCTTTCTGAGCCGGAGAGTCGGCAGTGGCACTTTCGTTTCCCGCATCCCTCCTGGCGAGACGAGCGAGGCCATGCACGTCGAGTACATCGGCGTCCTAAACCACCGGGACGGCGGATTCTACGACTACCGCCTCGCCCAGGCGATCGCCAGCGAAGCCCTCAGCCAGAACCTCCCCCTTCGGTCGGTCTGGACCGAGGACTACGGCAAGCCCCTGCTCGACACCGTCGCCGACATGGCCCGCAGCGGCTGCAAGGCCCTGATCATCACCTGGTTCCCGCCCGCCTTGACCGATGAGGTCCAGCGCTTCGTCCGCGCGAGCCCCCTCCCCCCCGTGCTCCCCCTCCGCCTCCCTGGCCTCGAACACCTCTGCTTCGAGGATCCCGGTATCTTCGGCAAGAGCGCCGCGCTGGAGGTCGAGGTGCTCTACGAATACTTCCAGCGCCTAGGATCGACCCGCGTTCATTTCATCGGACCGGACAACGTGGACTCCCCGGTGTTCCGCGAAAAGGTCACCGCCTTCGTCTGCCACGCCACCAAGCACGGACGGGAACCGGTCTTTGGGCTTTTTGGCCGCAGCCCCGAGCAGGCGCTGGAGCTGGCGAGAAAGTACCGGGAATACGCGGGAAACCTCGCAATCATCAGCTACGACGACACCCACGCGATCCGCTTTATGACCGCCATGCACAAGCTGGGACTCAAGGCTCCCGACGATTTCCGCATCGTAGGCCACAATGAATCGAGCGCCGCTCTCCACGCCGAGCCCCCGCTCAGCACGGTGAGAGAAAACTTCGAGTACATCGGCCATTCCATGCTCGCCGCCGCCCAGGGCCTTGCCGTCGGCAAGATCGCCCAGTGCACCCGGAGCCCCAACCCAAAACTGGTCGTGCGCGAATCATGCGGCGGCCGCGAAGTCGCCGCAAGCCTCCACATCCCAAACCTCGACATCGAGTTCGCCGACCTAAAGGCCCCAGACGCCCGGGCCGTCGCCGCCTTCGCCTAACCGGCCGACACCCCGTTCGCCCAGACGCTTCCGACAGGTCCGTAACCGGCGCGGGGCGCACTCGTTGGCGGGTTTAATGCTTTATTATTTATATTTGCTTTACTTCCATAGGCGAATGCGGTAGGCATCCTACGTACGCCAACCTAGGGAGCCACATGAAAAAGCACTGTTTCCCCGCTGTTCTCGCGCTGCTGGCCATCTGCGCCACCGCCCAAACCGAGGAATCCCCGCCCGCAGCCCCAGCGACGGAAGCCCCTCCGCTTCTCGCCTCCGACTTCGAAGCCTCCGGAGGCGAGGATTGGCCCGGGGGATGGCCCCAGCCCAAGGGCTCAAGCTGGGAGGAGGAGGACGGGAATCGCTTCCTACGTCTACGTAGCACCGAGCCTGGGCAGACCCTGCTGTTCTACCGCGAGATCACCCTCCCCGAGGAAGCAGAGGCCTTGGAGGTGAGCTTTCGCATGCGCCTGAGCGGTCTGAAGCGGGGCAAGAACTCCTGGTTCAATGCCCGGGTGATGATGGAGTGGATGGACAGCGCCCGGAAGAAGGTGTCGCCGGGCCCGCCCACCCCGAACAGCTCCCGGGACACCGAGGGCTGGGAGTCGCGCAGCGTCCGCTTCAACATTCCCGAAGGCGCCCGCACGCTAAAATTCATGCCC
>CBFGVE010000305.1:0-4204 GCA_965651915.1 uncultured bacterium | reverse complement strand
ACCTACACCCTCCAGCAGCCGGGGACGTCCCCGCTTTTCGCCACCGGATCGATGAGTTTCGCCAACCTGGGCATACCCGACAATCTGTACTGGAGCAATGGAACCCACGACGCATCTTCTCGGCAAATGCTTCTTTTTGACATCGAGGTGATGGCTTTCGTACCCGAGCCGAACAGCATGGCATTGCTCCTCACCGGTTCGATGTTGGTCGCCCTCAGCCGCCGCCGCGCGCTGCGCGCTTCGAAGGGCCTGAAACAGCCCGCTTAGCCGGCAATAAGAAAGGAGAGTCTATAGAATGGTTGCAGTTCAACGTTTGGTCGCCCTTCTAGCCCTGGCCGGCCTGGTTCTCACCACGGCCCAAAGCCACGCCACCCTGATCATGGACTTTAATTTCGACGATGCCAATCAGGACACCATCGCCGAGCTGGAGGGACTCGGCTGGTCGTTCACCGGCGGCAGCGAAACGATTGTTGCTCCCGGCGATGCCCCCGAGAAAGCGCTAAAGCTTGGAGGCGACACTGCGATCCAGCCTACGGCCTCCTACACCTTCGATGGACCCGGCTCCAGTGTCGGGAGCATTAGCATGCTGATCGGCACGGCGGAAAGCTACTCGAATGCCCGGTTCAGCTTCCGTAACGGCACGACCGAGCTTTTTGCGGTCTACGTGGTTAATCCCAATCTGATCCGGGTGATTGGGGATACCACGGTTCCGGTGGATGCCCCTACTCCAAACGGATTTAGCTTAGACGATGAGGGAGAGTACACCACGAACCGCGTCCATGTTGCGCTCGCCTGGAGCGGCGATCTGCTGAATTACACCCTGCAGCAGCCGGGGGATGGAACGTTGTTTGTCTCCGGCTCGATGAGTTTCGCCAATCCGGGCGTGCCCGACAACTTGTTGTGGAGCCAAGGGGCCCACGACAACGCGAACCGACAGATGTTTCTTTTTGACATCCAGGTCACCGCGATTCCCGAGCCGGGGAGCGCGGCTTTGCTGGCCCTGGGTTCGCTGGCTGTGCTTGCAGCGCGGCGGCGGGTAGCCCGCCTAAGGTAGGCCTTCTGCGAGGGCGCTGCCTCCCTCATCTAGGCTCTACAGCCTTGTGATTAGTATCAATATTGGGAAATTATCAAAAACTGCTCAATCGCAATAACTTATTGATTATTTCGGGCGATAAGTTAATGTCTATCTAGTTCGCATCAACCGGTTGCGTGTCGCTCGATTCTACGGTCGACCGCGGGATGAAGCCCCAGCCGCTGAGAGAGGCCGTTGCTTATGGTTTCTACTACCAGACTTCTTATCGCCACCATTGCCGCGGCAGCGGGAATGTGCCTGCCCGTCACCGCAGCGGTGATCATGGACTTCAATTTCGACGATGCCAACCAGGACTCCATCGCTGAGCTGGAGGGGCTCGGCTGGTCGTTCACCGGGGGCACGGAGACGATCATGGCCCCGGGTACGTCCCCTGAAAACGCCCTGCGTTTAGGTGGAAACGCGGGAACGCAGCCCACCGCCGCCTATGCGTTCGATGGTCCCAGCAGTTCCGTGGGCGCGATTAGCATGCTTATCGGAACTGCCGCGAGCTTTTCCAATTCCCGCTTCAGTTTTCGCAGCGGAGGCACCGAGCTGTTCGCCATTTCTCCGTGGTCACCTTCGGTTCTCCGCGTAATTGGAGATGTGACCTACGAATACACCGGCTTGGCGATGAACACTACAGGGGTCAACGGATATGAGGACAACCGTGTTCAAATCGACTTGTCTTGGAACGGCGACATACTCAGCTACCGACTGTACCAGCCTGGAGTGGGCACATTGGATGTCAGTAGCTCGGTAAGTTTTGCCAATGCAGGCATCCCGGACAATCTGCTTTGGAGCAACGACACCTACAACAACGCGAATCGCTATGTGCTGCTCTACGACATCGAGGTCATGGCCTTCGTACCCGAGCCGAACAGCATGGCACTGCTCCTCGCCGGCTCGATGTTGGTCGCCCTCAGCCGACGCCGCGCACTGCGAGGCGCCACGCGGCTGAGCCGGGCGGCTTAGGTTAGTTTATCGCGTGCCGTCTCGGCCCGCGATCAGGCGGTTAAGCGCTGGACACGCTGGCATGGTCGGGCCATGATGCGGGCATGTCAAAATCACTCTTCCTTCTCGACGGCATGGCCCTGGTCTACCGGGCCCACTTCGCCCTGATCCGCTCGCCCATCTTTACCTCGCAGGGCCGTAACACCTCGGCACTCTACGGGTTCACCAACACCCTGCTGGATATTGTCACCCGGCAGAATCCCAGCCACCTCGCCATCGTCTTCGACTCGCCGGGACCTACCACCCGCCACGAGGCCTTCCCCGCCTACAAGGCCCAGCGCGAAGAGATGCCCGAGGATATTGCCGACGCCCTTCCCGAAATTGAACGGCTTGCCGAGGCCTTCCGCATCCCGGTGATCAAGGCCCCCGGCTACGAGGCCGACGACATCATTGGCACCCTGGCGCGCCGGGCCGAGGCCGAGGGCTTCACCACCTACATGGTCACGCCCGATAAGGACTTCGGCCAGCTCGTCACCGAGCGGTCCCTGATCTTCAAGCCTGGTCGCCAGGGCGCCGATTCCGAAATCCTCGGCGTGGAGGAGGTCAAGTCCCGTTGGCAGATCGACCGCCCCGAGCAGGTGATCGACATCCTCGGGCTGATGGGAGACGCCTCAGACAACATTCCCGGCGTTCCCGGCTTCGGCGAGAAAACGGCCATGAAGCTTATCGCCGAGCATGGCAGTATCGAAACGCTCATTGCGAACATCGGCCAGCTCAAGGGCAAGCAGCGCAAGCGCATGGAGGAGCACCGCGAACAGGCGCTGCTCTCCAAGCGGCTGGCCACCATCGATGTGGAGGTTCCGCTCGATATAGATCTCGGCCAGCTCGAGCGCCAGCCCCAGGACGACGCGGCGCTGCGGGCGCTTTTCGTCGAGTTCGAGTTCAACACACTAGGCCGTCGCCTCTTTGGTGAGGATTTCAAGGCTGGGCACGGCTTCGCCGCCGCGAAGGCTCCTGGGGGTGCCGGCAAGCCCGCCGCGAAAGAGGAGCAGGGGATGCTCTTCGCCGACCTCAAGACCATCGCCGACGTGAAGACCGACTACCGCCTGGTGTCCACCCCCGAAGAGCGCCGGGCGCTGATTGCCGACCTGGAGCACCAGAAGGCCTTTTGTTTCGACACCGAGACGACCAGTCTCGACGTCCGCGACACCGAGCTGCTTGGCATTGCCTTTAGCTGGCAGAAAGGCCGCGGCTTCTACGCCGTCGCCCCCCGCGATGCCGAAGGTCTCCGGGCCTTCCTCAACGACTTCGCGGGGCTGCTCGGCGATCCCTCCCGCCTCAAAGTTGGACACAACCTGAAGTTCGACATAGGCGTGCTGCGCTGGCAGGGCGTCGAGGTCGAAGGGCCTTTCTTCGACACCATGGTCGCCCACTTCCTCATCGATCCCGACCGGCGGCACGGGATGGACGCGCTCGCCGAGCAGTACCTCGGCTACTCGCCCGTGCCGATCACCTCGCTTATCGGTGCTGACAAGCAGCAGCAGCTAAGTCTAGCCGAGGTGGAGACCGAGAAGGTGGCCGAGTACAGTGCTGAGGACGCCGATGTCACCTGGCAGCTCTACGGCATCCTCGGGCCGGAACTGGAACGGGCCGGACAGCACAAGGTTTTCCACGAAGTCGAAATGCCTCTTCTTCGGCCACTGGTCGATATGGAGTACGAAGGCATCGCCATCGACCTCCAGGCGCTCTCCTCCATTTCCTCCGAGCTGGAGAAGACCATTGCCCGGCTCGATGCCCAGATTCAGGAGCTGGCCGGGACTCCGTTCAATGTGAATTCGCCCAAGCAGCTCGGCGAGATCCTGTTCGACCGGCTTCAGATCGTGGACAAGGCGAAAAAAACCAAGACGGGACAGTACGCCACCAACGAGCAGGTGCTGGCCTCGCTCGCGGGCGAGCACCCGATCATCGACCTCATTCTCGAATACCGCGAGGCGGCCAAGCTCAAGTCCACCTACGTCGACGCGCTCCCGGCCACGGTCTACTCCAAGACCGGCCGCGTGCAGACCACCTTCAGCCAGACCCGCGCAGCCACCGGACGGCTGGCCTCGGCCCATCCCCACCTGCAGACCATGCCCAGTCGCAGCGAGCTGGGACAGATGATCCGCAGCGCCTTCGTTCCGC
>CBFGVE010000304.1:0-4211 GCA_965651915.1 uncultured bacterium | reverse complement strand
ACCCACCAGGTCCTGATGCCGGCTACTAGGACTGGGAGACATGGCGACGGCCTCGCCGCCCACCAGCTCCCAGCGCTCGCCTGCGGGCCAGGACTGGTAGTCGCTCCAGGTGTAGGCGTGACTCAGCTTGGCTGCGGCAGTGCTCATGCGGCCAGTATGCCACAGTCACGGAACGGGTCAAGAGGCCTGGTCCATGAGACTTCCCCAAACCGTGATCTCCCGGCGGTCGTGGTAGAGCTGGGCCAGTTCGCAGCGGTAGGCGCGGGAACCCCGCAGGAATTTCTCCAGCGGCTCGACCGCCGCGTAGGGATGCTGCTGGGGCAGCTTGATGTTGCAGGCGAAATGCCACATCCACTCCCCGCCCATCCATTTTCTCAGCAGGCCAAGGGCGACTCCGGGAGCGACCAGCATGTCGCTCAGCATCCAGTCAACGGGCGTCTCCTCTTCCCGGGGCGCGTAGCGCAGTCCATCGTCGCGCACATGCCGCACCGCACCCCACCCCGGCTGGGGCCGGGGAAGTTTGAGTGGGCCGTGGTCCACCGCCGCCACGTTCGCCCCGCGCTTCACGCAGGCGAAGGTCCAGCCCCCGGGCGCTGCGCCGAGGTCGACCACCCGCTGACCGGCCCTCGGTTCGAGGCCCATACGACAAAAGGCCTCCTCGATCTTCAGGAAGGAGCGCGACGGGGCCTGGGGATCGAGGCGCATGCGCGGAGGCACCGGCGGGAGCCCCGCCGAAACCGGCCGGGGAACGGTCCACAGCCCGTCGTCAGTCAGCACCATGCGCATCACCTGTCCATCCGTCCCCGCCAGCTCGGCATAGCGGCGCTGGCGGCGGGCGAGCATAGGATCAACCGGCGCGAGTGCGCGCAGCAACGCCTTTTCAATTCCAGATGTACGCTTAGCCAGCGCCGCGGAGCCCAGCGTTTCCCAGACTGTGGCCCAAACCATCGCGTGGCTCACCACCGGGGCGAGGGCTGCGGCGGCGGTAGCGGGAGAGATGGGCTTGAGCAGGGCAATCGGGGTGAACGCTGCGCCGGGGAGCCGCTCGGACTCGAAGATCATCGGGGGAACGCGGGAGGAACCCGAGCCGACGGGTCCACACACCAAACCAGGCCCGACGATTCGCGGAGCGACCGCCAGCGAAGCTTTGCGAGTCCACTCACCCACAAGCGCGGTTTCCATCCCGGGACGGCAGCGCAGCAGGTCGAACCGTTCCGGAGCGGGGGCATCCATGGAGAGCGTCCGCCGGACCGTGGGGGCTAGTCGACCGACTTCGCGCAGCGCATGCCGATCAAGAGCTACGTCTGGTGCCGCGACACCCGTACTGGCTTCGCCGGCGAATGGCGGAACTGGGCGGAAAGCTCGGCGCTGTCCGCACTCTGGAACGACCCGCCGCGGAACACGCGGCCCTTGCCATCCGAGGCGCCGGCGGGATTGATCAGCTCAAGACCCCCATAGCCCTGGGGGTCGTACCAGTCGTAGACCCACTCGGCCGCATTGCCCGCCATGTGATAGAGTCCCCAGGGCCCCACCGTGTGCTTGATGTCGTCGAAAAAGGGATGCGTAACCTGTGGAGGCCGAAGCGCATCAACGTTCCAGGTCACGTCGGGTAAGCGGAACGGAGGCGGGGGCGGCGGAGGCTCGCCGCCGAACAACCCGCGCTTGGGAGGGGGAGGTGGAGGATTGAGGCGGTTCATCTCCGCTGAAATCCGCTGGCGGCCCTCCACCCAGTTGATGACCTGCCCCCCGATGGGGTCAGAACCCCACGGGTAGAGGGTGTTATTCGGTCCACGCGCAGCGCGCTCCCACTCCGCCTCGGTGGGGAGCCGCTTGCCCCGCCACTTCGCATAGGCATAGGCGTCGAACCAATCGATGCCCACAACCGGCTGGTTGTCTTCGGCCAGTCCGGGAAAGTCCCAGCCTTTGGGCCGGTGCTTCTTGAGCAGCGGGGCATCGGGATGGGCCATCGAATAGTCGCCGGTCCGCTCTACATACTCGACAAACTCGCGGTACTGCCGGTTGCTCACCTCGAACTGGTCCAGCCAGTACGGCTCAAGGTAGATGATGCGCATCGGAAACAGATCCGAACGGAGTTCCGCCGCCGGATCCCCGAGCAGGAAAAAGCCGCCGGGGATATACACCATGCCATCCTCGCCGACCTCTCCGGCGCGGGGATCCTTGACGCTGGCCTGCTCGTAGGCGGCCATCACCTGCTGCTGGAGCCGGATCAGCAGGCCAAAATCCATCGCCTGAAAAATTTCCTGCATCTGGTCCTTGCGGGTCCGCGCGCCCCCCGCCTCGGTGCGGATAACCCGGTTGACCCAGAAACGGATGAAGGACGTCAGCTCGGCGGCCGCGTCGTGGAAGCGGTTGGCCTCGATAAGCTGGGGTACCCGGCGCGTAACGATCTCGGGTAGGTCGCGGGCGATGCTGCGGCGGGTCTCGATGATCTGGTTGTAGTGCTGGACCGCCCGGGGGTCGCCGCGGAAGTTGGGCTGGTCCACCCCCCGGTACTGCTTGAGCAGCTCGTCGATGCGCTCTTCGAGCAGGTCGAACTTGCGGACGGCGGCCGCGACGGCGGGCAGCCATTCCTCCCCAACTTTTTCAAGACCTTGCCGCATGTTCTCGATTTCCTGCGCATAGGCATCCCGGTGGACGCGCACAGCATCGGCATTGTCGTCTCCCGGGCACTTGGTCAGATATTCGTCAAGCAGCGCGAGGGCCTGCCCGCACTGCTCCTCGGTATAGGGCCGCTTGGGCTCATAGGCCAGCGGGCGAAGTGCGGTGAGAAATGCGGCGCAGACGCTCTGCTCTTCCATGCGCTGGATCGACGAGCGGAGGTAGGGCAGCTCGTACTCCATGGCGCCGCGCTTCTGCCGCAGGGTGATTGAATCCTCCGACTCCGAGACGATCACGCCCTCCTGGGTCTGGCCGTTGGCGAGCTTGAGCACGACGATTCGCTCCTTGCTCACAATACGTTTCGCCGCCGGGCTAAGATCGTCCCAGGTAAACGCCGAAGCGAGGGAAGCGGAAAGCAGCAGGCTGACGACCACTGCGGGGAACATTCTTTTCATGATGAAATCTCCAGATCCAAAAAGGGCATTGTAAGGCAATGCCATTGCGCGCGCAAGCCCCTGGAAAACGCGGGCCGGGTTGACATTGGGCCTGAATCCGGCATCTTGGTCCTGCGCCAAACCTACACCGCGATACGCCCCCTGTTCAACCCAGCATCCCCAGTTGTTTATGGACCCCAGCCCCACTCCGCTGCCGCTCGCCCGCCCGCTCGATCTTCGAGGCATCCGGCTGTCCAACCGCGCCCTCCTTGCCCCGCTGGCCGGCGTTAGCGACGTACCTTTCCGCCGGATCTGCCAGGAGCTGGGGGCGGGACTGACCTACGTCGAAATGCTGGCCACCAATGCCGTGCTCGAAGGAAACCGTCGGCTGCTCCGGACCATCTCCCGCGACCCCTCCGAAGCCATTCTCGGCGTCCAGATCACCGGCCCCAACCCCGAGCACCACGCCCAGGCCACCGCCATGCTCGCCACCAAGGGATTCGAGACGGTCGACATCAATATGGGCTGCCCGGTCAAGAAGGTGTTCGGACGCGGCTGGGGCTCGGCCATCCTCGCCGACCTCGACCGGGCCGAGGCCACCGCCCAGGCCTCGGTCGACGCCGTGGAGATCCCCGTCACCGCCAAGATCCGGCTCGGCGTCAGCCGCGACCGCATCGTCGTGGCCGAGGCGGCGGAGCGGCTCGCCCGCGCCGGCGTCGCCATGCTCACCATCCACGGGCGCACCCGCTGTCAGAATTACGGCACGCCCGTCGACTGCGCGGCGATCCGCACCGGCCTCGACGCCGCCCGCGCCGTCAACCCTGAGATTGTCACCGTGGGCAACGGCGACGTGATGGACCGCGCCTCGGCGGAGCGGATGGTGGCCGAAACCGGCTGCGACGCGGTAATGGTAAGCCGGGGCGCGCTTGGCAACCCCTGGATCTTCCGCGAGCTAACCGACCCGGAGTGGCGGGAAACTACCCTCGAAGAATGGCTCGATGTCGTGCTCCGCCACCTCGACTACCACCAGGCTTTCTACGGCACCGACCTGAAAGCCACCGTCCTCGTGCGCAAGCATCTGCTGTGGTACATCAAGGGCTTCCCCCACATGCGCGAGATGCGCGATCGGATGAGCCGGGTGACCGACCTCGACCTGGT
>CBFGVE010000303.1:0-4213 GCA_965651915.1 uncultured bacterium | reverse complement strand
GAGGGGGCACAACAGGGCTGCGGCAAGCGGCTTGAGGCTGTTCATGGGGAGTCCTTCCGGGTTCAAGGTTCAAGTGAGCGGATTTAATCGCATAGGCAACGGCATGGGAAGCTAAAACTACCCCGTCCAGAAAAAAAGTTGAGTCATTTTACATTTATTTCCGCGACAGGCTCTAGCGACCTGCCTGGCATACGGGCCTTTCCCATCGCGGCTATTGGCCGGCCGCGACGCGGGGAAGAGTGAACCAGAAGGTGCTTCCTTTCCCGGGAACGCTGTTCAGGCCAATGCGGCCATCCTGGGCTTCAACCGCCAGCTTGCAGAAGCTCAGGCCAATCCCTGTACGGGGCGGACAGCCTTTCACATCGCTTCCCCCGGCCTGAATAAACCGACCGAACACGCTTTCCTGGCAAGAGGGGTCGATTCCCACCCCGGTGTCCTCGACTGAAACCTCAATCTCCTTCTCATGCGCCTGGCAGGAAATAACAATGCGACCGCCAGGGCCGGTGTAGCGGACAGAGTTTGTAAGCAGGTTGAGCAGTATGCGCTGGGTCAAAGAGGGGTCGCAGAGCGCCTGGCAGGACTCCCCAACCGGCAGCACCAGGTGGCGGCCCCGTACCATAGCCCCCAGCGCCTCCACGGCCTCCTGAATGATGCTCATGATGTCGCAGCACTGGCGGTTCAGCGGCATTCGCCCTTGCTGCAGACGACTCACGTCCAGTTGGGACCGCGTCATTTCCAGAAGCTGTCCGGCATAGCCCTGAATCTGTTCGATGGATTTGCGGTCAACCGCCACGAGATCGGATTTCGACTCCGACTTCATTATATCGAGCATTCCCATGATGACCTGGAGGGGCGTTTTCATGTCGTGGACGATCATGTGGACCATCTCATCTCGGGCCTCCTCCAACTCCTTGAGCCGGCTGTACTGGATCTCGATCTCCGCCAGTAGCCTCTCCTTCTCCTCCCTCCTGCGCTGCGCCAGTTCTAGATCGGACACGTCGCGCAGGAGCACAACCACCCCGCGCCGCCCCTGTAGCGCCCCTGTGACAATCTCCAGCGGAAAAGTCCCGCCATCCTTCCGCATTCCCTGTGCCCGGCCCACGTGGAAGCCGATACGTCCAACCTGCTCCCGCACTGGGTGCCCCCCCAGCCCCTCGGGACGGCGATCCCCGTAGAGTACCGAGGAGGGCCGTCCGAGAAGCTCAGGCGGTTCGTAGCCGAAAACCTCGCGAACCTTTGCGTTGCACATCAGGATACGTAGGTCGGGGCTCACCACGAGAAATACATCGGGCTGCATGCCTGCGAACAGCCGCTCCAGTTCCTCGTCCGACACGGCAACCGAAACCCAGCGGCGATAGGCAAGCCAAAGCAACCCGAGCATCCAAAAACTAAGGCAGTAGACCAAGGTCGAGGATAGCCCGCCACCCATCGTGGGAAAAAAATGAAGACGAAGCTTGGTAAACAGCTCGATGCTGGCCGTATAGCCAATCAAGACGGCGATGAGCAGAAGTGCTACACGCAAGTCTTTCGATTCCTTCAACTTAAGGCGAAAAAGCTTCAAGCGTTGCTCCCGCGCCTCACGGCGCTGTGACCCGCATCTCCCTAGACGTTGAACAGGAAATGGCAGATATCGCCATCCTTCACGATGTAAGTCTTCCCCTCCGTCCGCATGCGGCCGGCCGCCTTGATGGCCGACTCGCTGCCATAGTTCTCAAGATCTTCCAATGTATAGACTTCCACCCTAATGAACCCCCGCTCAAAATCGGTATGAATCACCCCGGCTGCTTCCGGCCCGGTGGCGCCGGCCTTGATCGTCCATGCCCGGATCTCCTTCGGCCCGGCGGTGAAATAGCTCTGCAGTCCAAGCAGCTTATACGCTGCCCGGGCCACCGCATGCAAGGCGGGTTCGGCCATGCCCAGCGAATCCAGCATTTCCTTCCGGTCGGCCTCGCCCAGCTCGTTGAGTTCGGCCTCGATACGGGCACACACCGGGACCACCGCCCCGCCCTGCCCTGCCGCAAAGGCCTCAACCTTGGCGACCCACGGACTCCCACCTCCCAGAGATTCCTCGTCGACGTTGGCGATGTAAAGCACCGGTTTGGCGCTCAGCAGGCCGAGTCCCCGCACCGCCTTGGATTCGTCTTCGTTCAGCTCCAGCGTGCGCAGGGCCTTGCCCTCGGCGAGAACTGCGCGGCAGCGCTCCATGAGGTCGGCGCGGAACTTGGCCTCCTTGTCGCCGGTCCGCGCGGTGCGAACCGCGCGGTCGAGGGTGCTTTCCACCACGTCCAGATCGGCCAGCATCAGCTCGGTCTCGATCGTCTCGATATCCCGGACCGGATCGAGCGCGCCGTCGACGTGGGTGATGTCCTCGTTCTCGAAGCAGCGCACAACGTGCAGGATGGCGTCCACCTCGCGGATGTGGGAGAGGAATTTGTTGCCCAGCCCCTCGCCCTTGCTCGCCCCGCGAACCAGCCCGGCGATATCCACCAACTGGAGTATCGCCGGCAGGATCGTCTTAGCGGGGATGTGCCGGTTGATCCTCGCCAGGCGCTCGTCGGGCACCTGCACGACGCCCACGTTGGGTTCGATTGTGCAGAAAGGATAGTTGCTCGCCTCGGCTCCGGCTGCCGTTAGCGCGTTGAAAAGGGTGCTCTTGCCTACGTTGGGCAGGCCGACGATGCCAGCTTTCATGGGGAACGGACTCCTGATGTGGATGAAAGGGGGACGTGATACGCGCTGGCGGACGCCAATTCAAGCCAAATGGCGGCGCAAGACAGGGTTCCAAGGTTCGGACCCGCAGGCCACACATGATTCCAAGGTTTGGATAGCCCTTTCGCTTCCTCCAGCCCCTCGACAAGCTTCAGGCGATCGGCTAGCATGCTCGGCCTTTGCACTCCCCAGCAACCGGAAACCGACAGGAGTTTTCTTTCCATGAATGATGCGGACATGGTCCAGGCGCAGCAGGCCCGTCAGGCCCTCGGCTCGGCCCGCCGGGTGGTCGTCAAGGTAGGCAGCCGCGTCCTCGTCGGCGCCAGCGGACGCCCCGATCCCGCACGGATGAAGGCGCTCGTCCACGAGCTGAGCGCGCTGCGCCGCGCGGGCCGCGAGGTCATTCTTGTCACCTCCGGGGCCGTTGGGGCCGGCATGGAGGCGCTTGGGCTCAAGCAGCGCCCCACCCTGCTCCCCGACCTCCAGATGGCGGCGGCCGTGGGCCAGGCCCGGCTCATGGCCCGCTACGACAAGCTGTTTGCTGCCCGCCGCTGCATTGCCGCCCAGGTTCTTCTCACCCACGACGACCTCAAGCACCGGCGAAGGCACCTCAACGCCCGCAACACCATCATGAACCTGCTCCACCACGGCATCATCCCCATCATCAACGAGAACGATGTGGTCGCGGTGGACGAGATCAAAGTGGGCGACAACGATACCCTCGCCGCGCTCGTATCCATCCTGGTCGAGGCCGATGTCCTGGTCCTGCTCACCCGGGTGAACGGGCTGCGCGCCCCGGCGGCGGGCGGACGTACCCGCCGCGTCCGCTTCCTTCCCCAAATCACCCCCGAGGCGCTCGGGCTTGCCAAGGGCAAAACCGACGGCATCTCGACCGGCGGCATGGGCTCCAAGCTCCTTTCGGTGCAGACCGCCTCCAGCACCGGCACAGCGGCGGTGATCGCCAACGGACGCCAGAATGGCGTGCTTGCCTCGATCTTCGCCGGCGAGGACACCGGCACACTGGTCGGTACTCCGCCCATCCCTCGACGCGACGGCCCCGGGGCCCGGAAACGCTGGATCGCCTACTTCCACCGTACCGCCGGGACAATCATAATCGACGACGGCGCCCGCGAGGCCCTGAGGGTGCGAGGCAAAAGTTTGTTGCCCATCGGCGTGCGCTCTGTCATAGGTGAGTTTCCCGCCGGTACGGCGGTCGCGATCCAGGACGAGGCCGGCGAACTGGTCGGGCGGGGGCTGGTCGACTTCTCCAGCCAGGAACTACGTGCCATCCAGGGCCGGAAAACATCAGAAATAGCGCCCATTCTGGGCCGCAGCGACTACGAAGAGGCCATCCACCGAGACAACATGGTCATCTTCCACCCAGCCACCGAAAATGGAGCCAAGCCATGACCCTTCACGATGAGATTCTCGCCATGGGCCAGCGCGCCGTCGCCGCCTCCCGCGCCCTCGGCCGGCTAACATCCCGCAAGAAGAACGCCATCCT
>CBFGVE010000302.1:0-4220 GCA_965651915.1 uncultured bacterium | reverse complement strand
GCTCGGCCACGCCCTCTTCGAGCCACAGGGGGAGCAGCAGTCCCGCATGGCTCCGGAGCACCGCGTGCACGATCTCGTGGAACAGTTCCACATAGCGGGGAGCCCCGGGGACCTCCCGCAGATAGATGTCCCGGCCCTTGACCATGGCCAGTCCTTCGGGGCGCCCTCCGAGGCGGGCGAGCCACTCGTGCCACTGCTCGCCTTCCCGGGCGCAGGCGATGCGCAGCCGCCCGAGCTGGACCGTATCGTCCCCCCACCGGCGGGCGATCCAGTCCTCGGCGAAGCGGGCGCGGGCGGTTATCTCGCGCGCACTGGCCTCGTCCGGAGCGGCGATCTCCAGCCCGCCATCCCGGAGACGGAAGGTCTGCGGCGGCCTCGGACCAGACATCGGCCGGGCGTCCAGCGGCCGGGGCGGAAGGCCCCGCAAGCCACGAAGCGGCAAGGCATAGCGCCAGGAACGCAAGCGGGGAAGGCCTCGATTCCTTGACAGGTGAAATGGTCTGCCTGTATAGCATGCCTTGTTTTACCCGAGATGGGGCAGTATTGTCACCCCATCACTGATCGGTCTACCTCCACCCTTGTATAAGGATTGCATGAAACGAATCTGGGCCCCCTGGCGCATGGAGTACATCTTGCAGCCGAAATCGAAAGGCTGCTTCCTGTGCGAGGGCTTCACCGACGACCAGGACCGGGATCGTCTGATTCTCCGGCGCGGCACCCACTGCGCCATCATGATGAACCGCTACCCCTATAACAACGGACACCTGATGGTCGCCCCGCTGCGGCACATCGACCGGCTCGAGGAGCTGACGGACAGCGAAAGCGCCGAGCTGATGCACTTTACCCAGGCGTCGATCCGGGTGCTGCGCCAGTACATGAAGCCAGACGGCTTCAATGTGGGCCTCAATCTCGGCGAGGCGGCGGGCGCGGGCCTCAAGGAGCATCTCCACCAGCATATCGTGCCCCGCTGGAGCGGCGATACCAACTTCATGCCCGCCATCGGCGAAACCAAGGTCATGCCTCAGTCGCTCGGCGACGTATACGAAGGGCTGCTTCCCCTCTTCGTCCAAGCCCTCTAACCGGCCATGAACGAAGAAATCCTGCATTTTGACAATGCGCGGGAGGCCCAGAGCCTGACCGGACAGCGCGGGGAGTGGATCCCCGAAATCGAGCGGACCTTCGGGGTGCAGCTCACCTCCCGCGATGCCTGGATCGCCCTGCGCGGCCCCGAGGCCTCGACCGCGCGGGCAGCGTCCTTCCTCACCTTTCTGCGCCGCGCCCGCAGCCAGGGCGCGACCCTGCGCGACCAGACCCTGCGCTACACCCTCCAGGCCTACGCCGAGGGGCGCGAGCAATCCCTCGAGCGCATGTACGAGTGCCGCATCCCGGTAGCGAAGGGCAAGCTGCCGATCTTCCCGCGCACCTTCCTGCAGCAGCTCTACGTCGAGGCGATCCGCGACCGCGACATCGTTTTTGGTCTCGGCCCCGCAGGCACCGGCAAAACCTACCTCGCCATGGCCACCGCGGTCTCGACCCTGCTCGAAGGCAGCGTGAGCCGCATCATTCTCACCCGCCCCGCCATCGAGGCGGGCGAGGCGCTCGGATTTCTCCCCGGCGACATGCACCAGAAGGTGCTGCCCTACCTGCGCCCGCTCTACGACGCGCTGTACGACATGATGCCACCCGAGGAGATCGAGCGCAACATGGACCGGGGCGTCATCGAGGTGGCACCGCTCGCCTACATGCGCGGACGCACCCTCAACCACGCCTTCGTGATTCTCGACGAAGCGCAGAATACGACGCCCGAGCAAATGCTGATGTTCCTCACCCGGCTTGGCTTCGACTCGAAATGCGTGATCACCGGCGACCTCACCCAGATCGACCTGCCCGCCAACAAGCTTTCCGGGCTGCAGGAGGCCCGCCATACCCTGCGTGACATCCCCGAGATCGCCTTCATCGAGTTCGGCGACCGGGACGTGGTCCGTCACGAGCTTGTGCAGAAGGTGATCCAGGCCTACCGGCTGGGACGCAGCAACGGGCGCGCTCCAGCGACCTCGACCCAGAGCAACTCGCCAACCGAGCCCGGCCCGGAGCAGCGGCAGGGGGTCGCCCCGTGAGCAGCGCAATCTCCAAATCGCGCAGCAAGCGCTCGCGCAAGCTCTCCCGTACCGGCACTACCCGAAGAAAGGAGCCGCGCATTCCTTGGCATGCCTTTCTCAGCGGGACGGTCCTTTGGGTGTTCCTGCTCGCCCTGCTGCACGGCGGAGCCGGGCTGAAGCTCTCCACCCTGGCGCTGGGGCAGCGCGCCCCCTCCAGCGTGGTAGCCACCGTGGACTTCGTTTGCGAGGACATCGCGAAAACCGCCCTGCTCCGCCGCCAGGCGGCGGACGCCGTGCTTCCCGTGTTCAACGTGCAGGAGGCCCCGCTGGCCGCCGCGCTCAGGGTGATCGACACCCAGATCGACCGTCTAGAGCAGCAAAGACGCACGACCCCCGCCCCAACCGCCGAGGGGGAGACCCCCAGCCTCCCGCCACCGTCTTCGACCAATGCGCAGGAACAGGCATCGATGATGACCGACGACCTAACGTGGATCCCGGTCGGCGAAGAGGACTCGGTGCGCAGCGCGATCAAGCAAGCCATCACCTCGGTCTGGAACCGGGGAATCATCAGCCGCGAGGACCGGCGAAGCGCTTTTCGCGAGGTGGCATTCTACGGTCAGATCACCTTGAACTCGCGCATCGAAGCCACCAGCGCCACCCGCGTCGTATCCCAGCTCCCCATACCCGAGGAGGCACTGGGCGAAATTGTCCGGTCCGTCATCCGCACCCACAGCGCGAGCCCGCTGAGCAGCACCGGCCTTACCGCACTCATCAAGCCCCACATCCAGCCCAACCTCCACTACGACGGGGCCGGCACCGAAGCGCTGCGCCTCCAGGCCACCCGCGCCGTAGGTCCCGTAGAAATGAAGGTGCGAGCCGGCACCACCCTGGTCGAGGCCGGCGAACGCATTTCTCCGCAGATCAACGAGCAGCTTCAAAGCCATGAAGAAAAGCTGGCCAGCCTGGCCTCGGACTCCGACCGCTTCATGAAAATCGCCGGACAGGCCGGGCTACTGCTGGTTATGCTCGGCGTCTGCGGGGCACTCCTGCAACTGCTGGCCCCTGCGATGCTGTACAGTGCGAAAAACCATGTCATCCTCGCCCTGCTCTCGATCATCGCTCTGCTCATCACCCGCCTGCTGCTCTACTTCTCCACCGGCATCCGGGTCATCGAGCCCTCGGTCGTAATATTTCTGCTGCCGGTCTCGCTCGCCCCCATGATGGCGGCCGTGCTGCTGAACCGGATTGCCGCGCTGGTGGTGGGCATCTGGACCTCGTTCGCCATCGCGATCGTTCTTGGCGAAAACTTCATCGTACTCAGTATGGGACTGGTCGTGACCGTCGTGGCCATACAGTCCGTCCGCGACGCCCGCAAACGCTCCCGCATCCTGCGCGCCGGGCTGTGGATCGGCATGGCCCAGCTCCTCTTCGTCATCTGCATCGCGCTCTGGAACCAGCACACCGGCATCGTGATCCTCACTCAGAGCGGAGCCGCGCTGCTCGCGGGCCTCCTCTGCAGCCTCACCGTTCTGCTGTTGATCCCACTGTTCGAGCTGCCCTTCGGCATCACGACCGACATGCACCTTCTCGAATTGTCGGACATGGGCCATCCCCTGCTGCAGCGGCTCGCCATGGAGGCGCCCGGCTCCTACCACCACAGCCTCATGGTGGCCAACCTCGCCCAGGCCGCCGCCGATGAAATTGGCGCCAACGGGCTGCTCGCCCGCGTCTGCGGCTACTACCACGATATCGGCAAACTCACCAAGCCAAGCTATTTCACCGAGAACAGCCAGTACTGCGCGAATCCGCACGACGAACTGTCCCCCAGCATGAGCACCCTTGTGATTATCGCCCACGTGAAGGAAGGGGTTAGCCTGGCCCGCCAGTACAAGCTGCCCCGCCCCATCATCGACGGCATCCAGCAGCATCACGGCACCACACTTGTCAGCTTCTTCTACCACCGTGCCAAGCAGCGGCAGATCGACGACACCGTCACCGCTTCTGGCAAGCCCCACGAAGGCGATTTCCGCTATCCCGGCCGCCCCCCCCCCCCCCCCCCCCACGGGCACCCCAAACGACCCGCAAAACCCCCCCCCGCCGCCCCCCCCCAAGAAAAAAAAA
>CBFGVE010000301.1:0-4232 GCA_965651915.1 uncultured bacterium | reverse complement strand
TCCGGTCTCTTCGCCGCCCGCGCGCTTGCGGACGCGGTCGGCCAGCTCGCTTTCGAACTGCTTGCCGAACTCGGTGAGGCGGATCTCCTTGAACGCGGGCTGCTGGTAGACCTGGTAGACGAGGCGGGGCGAGGTGAGCACCTCGGCGCGGTCGAGGTAGCGGAGGGCGTCCTGAATGTTGCCAACCAGCGCGGAGGCGGCGGCGGCGTCGAGGTAGAGCGGAGTCCAGTCGGGCGCCTCGGTCATGGCCTGCTTGATGTGGCGGAGGGCCTCGGCGTAGTTGCCGTCGTTGGCGTAGAGGAAGGCTAGCTCCTTGAGGGCGCGGGGGTCGCGGGGCTGCAGGCGCAGGTAGAGATTCAGGTTGTCGAGGGCGCCGGCGCGGTTCTGGGTGGCGAGGTGGCAGAGGGCGAGATTGAAGTAGCTGGGGGCGTACTGAGGATCGATCTCGGTGGCGGTGGCGAGCAGGTCCTTGGCCTTCTCGATCTGGTTCTGGTAGAGGTGCGCGACGGCGAGGTCGTTGAGGATGTGGATCGTGCCGGGGGCGTTCTCGGCGGCGCGCTCGAGGGCGATCTGGGCCTTGGGATAGTCGCGCTGGCTGAGGTAGATCTGCCCGAGCTGGACCCAGCCGTCGGTAAGGTAGGGCCAGATCTCGAGCGCCTCGCGGAAGCTGGAGATGGCGGCATCGGTGCGGCCTTCCTGGAGCTGGCCCTCGCCGCGCTTGGCCAGGGCGACAGCCCGGCGGATGGAGTCGGTGTCGAGCTGGGAGCGGGGGCTGCGTGGCGAAACGGCGCCAGGCGGTTCTGGGAGCAGGGGCGAGGGGCTTCCGCGCACGGCCTGCGGCGGCTGCTGTAGCAGCGCGCCCTGGTCGGCCTTGCGCTCGGCCTTGCGGAGGGTTGCCTTCCAGCGGGCCGAGGAGAAGTAAACCGCCAGCGCGAGGATGGCGGCCATGAGCAGGGCAACCAGCCCGAAGAGCCGCAGGTTGGCCTTTAGCGCCTCGCGGGCGAGATTGGTTTCGGCCCCTTTGCGGCGCGGCTTTGGGTTCGCGCTGGGGCGCGGCGCAGCGTGCGAGCTGCGGCGGCGGGGCTCGGGGCTCTGCTTGTGGTAGAGGTAGCCGGTGGAGGGCCCCCGGGTTGCGGAGGGGTCGGTGGTAGGCTTGGAGGGTTGGCGGGTCATCGGAGGGAGGTTGGGGTGAAAAGGGGACGTTTTAGCACGACCAGGAGCTGCGCACAAGGTCCAACGCGAGGTTGCGCCCTGGCGGTTGTTGGTTTACAGTGCTCCGCTTAGGTAGTACAGGGCCGGGCAGACGCCGGCCTGTCGGACTCTGGAGACGCACGATGCCTTTACGGATGCTGGGAAGAAGTTTTGCCTGGGCGGCCCTCGCCACGCTGCTGATCGCCAACTTGGTGGTGGGTGCGCGCCTGCATGCCCGCGAGACGGAAAGCATGCCGCGCGACAGCGCCTACGAGCAGATGGCCCTGTTCTCGCGGGTGCTCCAGCAGGTGCGTGACCACTACGTCGATGTCGAGCGTACCTCCTACCACGACCTCGTCCGCGGGGCGCTCGACGGCATGCTCCGCTCCCTCGATCCGCACAGCCAGTTCATGGACAAGGAGATGTATTCCGACATGCGCGACGACACCAAGGGTGCCTTCGGCGGGGTCGGCATCGTCATCAGCCTGCGCGACGGCGTGCTCACGGTCATCACCCCCATGGAGGGCACTCCCGGCCACCGTGCGGGGCTGATGGCGGGCGACCGCATCATGGAAATCGACGGCGAAAGCACCGAGGTCGGGTCCCTGGCCGACGCGGTGAAGCGGCTGCGCGGCGATCCCGGGACCGAGGTCGCGCTGAAGATCTTCCGCCCCGAGTCCGGCGAAATGCGGGACGTACGGCTCGTCCGCGCCGTCATCGAGGTACCCAGCGTGAAAGACCGGCGGGTGCTCGACGATGGCATCGGGTATGTGCGGATCACCCAGTTCACCGAGCCGACGGCCGAGGCCCTGCGCAACGAAGTGCAGATGCTGCAGGACGAAGGCATGCGCGCTCTGATCCTCGATGTTCGCAACAACCCCGGGGGGCTGCTGACTTCGGCTATCGAGGTCAGCCAGCTTTTCCTGAAGCGCGGGGATCTCATCGTGTTCACCCGGGGCCGCAACAACGCCAAGGAGCAGCGCTTCACCGCCCGGGGCAAGGACCGCTTCCTCGATTTCCCCATGGTGGTGCTGGTCAACGGCGGCAGCGCCAGCGCCTCGGAGATTCTCGCCGGGGCGCTGCAGGACCACCGCCGTGCCGTGCTGGTGGGCGAGAAGACCTTCGGCAAGGGCTCGGTGCAGAGCGTGCTGCCGGTCGAGCAGCACGGGGCGCTCCGCCTCACCACCGCCAAGTACTACACCCCTAGCGAGCGGGTGATCCACGAGCGCGGCATCGAGCCGGACATTCCCATCGCCATCGATCCGAAGATCTGGGAGGCCCTGATGCTCCAGCAGTATGGGGGCGAGGAACTGCCGGCTGGAGAGGAGCTGCCCGAGGACGACCCCCCGCCCGAAATCCGGGACACCCAGCTTGAGCGGGCGGTCGATGTGCTCAAGGGCATACTGCTGTTCGAGGCCCGCATCGGCCTGCCAAACCCCTCCACCCTTGCCGCGAGCGAACACCCATGAACGTGCTAGGCATCGAGACTTCCTGCGACGAAACCGCCGCCGCCGTGGTGCGCGACGGCTTCGACGTGCTCTCCAACGCGGTCTATACCCAGATTGCCCGGCACCGCCCCTATGGTGGCGTTGTCCCCGAGATCGCCTCGCGGGCCCATGTCGAGGTGCTGCCCTCCATCCTGCGCGCCGCGCTAGAGGACGCCAAGGTCGGCTGGGACGACATCGACGCCATCGCGGTGACGCGAGGCCCCGGGCTCGCCAGCTCGCTGCTGGTTGGCCTCGCCGCCGCCCGAACCCTCTCCATACGGTTCGAAAAGCCGCTGGTCGGGGTCAACCATCTCAAGGGCCACCTGCACTCGGTATTCCTCGGCGACGGGGCGCCCCGTCCCGAGCCCGGCCGGCCGGTGCTGGTCCTGTTGGTTTCCGGAGGGCATTCCTGCATGGTGCGCTACGCCGCCGACGGCGAGCCCGCGCTGCTCGGACAGACGATCGACGACGCCGCCGGCGAGGCGCTCGACAAGGGGGCCAAGCTGCTGGGACTCGGCTATCCGGGCGGTCCCGAGATCGAGAAGGCGGCGGCAGGCGGGGATCCCCGGGCGGTCGCCTTTTCCAGCGGGATCCGGCTGAAAGACACCGCCCGCACCGGCGGGCTCAGCCCCGACTACTGCTTCAGCTTCAGCGGGCTGAAGACCGCCCTGCTCTACCACGTCAGAGGCTTGCCCTCGCCTCCGGCCGGTTCCGCCCTCGCCGATATCTGCGCGTCGTACCAGGAGGCGGTGTTCGCTGCGCTGATCAGCCGGGTACACCGGGCCCTCCAGGCCGAGCCCTACGCCGCATTCGCCTGTGTCGGCGGCGTGGCCCGGAACAAGCGGTTGCGGGCGATGCTCGAGGAGGTGGCCGCCGACCGCGGCGTGCCCCTCTGGCTGGCCGCCCCCCAGTACTGCACCGACAACGCGGCGATGATCGCAGGCTGGGCGGGTTGGGCCGCCCGGTGCCGGGGTGGGTTCGCGGGCCTTCCCGCAGGCCTCGACCCCGAGCCCGCCCTGCCGGTAGCCGAATAGCGTTCATTAACCTGTGTAGAAGGGAGGCTGGCATTGAATTCAAGTGTAGCGAGTCCTTCAACGTCCCGCTCTCTTGACGAACCGGCGGCGTTCTCCGCCCGGTTCGCGCGCCGGCATCCGGCCAAAGCGTTAGGCTCATCCCCATCATGAACCAGCCCGACCACAACCCATTTGCCGATTCCGACCCCCAGGGCATCCACAAGCGCCTGGCCTTCGCCCTCGAGGCGGCCGAGGAGCGCTTCAGCGTGCTGTTCCGGGAGTCGTCCGACCCCGTCCTCCTGCTGTCGGTCGAGGGCGACATCCTGAGCACCAACCGGGCCTTCGAGCGCTTCACCGGGCTGTCCTCCGCCCAGCTCTTCCTCGAGGAGCGGAGCTGGAAGCATTTTGTCCACTCCGGCGACCTGGCGGAGCTGCGGCGGGTGGTCGCCACCTGTTCCGACGAGAACCGCAGCGAGACCGGCGAGTTCCGGTTGCGCCGGGAGGATGGTTGCCCCTGGGATCGGGAACAGACCAGCGAGTC
>CBFGVE010000300.1:0-4233 GCA_965651915.1 uncultured bacterium | reverse complement strand
CCCCGATGAAGATTTACTCCTACATGGCCTCGGGCAAGGCTCTGCTCGCTACCGATCTCCCCACCCACACCCAGGTGCTCAACCCCGCCTGCGCCCTGCTGGCCCAACCCAAGCCTGAAGATTTCGCCGCCGCCATGACCACGCTGGCCACCGATCCAGCCCTGCGCGGACAGCTCGGACGCCAGGCCAAGGAGGAGGTGGAAGCCAACTACTCTCTCGCCATCTTCCAGAAGACCGTCAACGCGCTCTACACCTGGATGGAAGAACAGGTGAGCCCACACCCCAACCCGGACTCCTAGTGTCCCGGATCGCTCCATTCACCGAGGCTCCCCTAGACCTCCTGGTCATCGGCGCCGGCATCCACGGGGCGGCCTTGGCCGACGAGGCTTCACGCGCCGGTCTCCGCGTTGGCCTCGTCGACTGCGGCGACTACGGGGCCGAGGCCTCGGCCAACAGCCTGAAGATCCTGCACGGCGGACTGCGCTACCTCCAGCAGTTGAACGTACCGCGGATGCGCGATTCGATCCGATCCCGGCACGAAGCCTTTCTGCGGTTCCCCCACCTCGCCCGCCCTGCCCGCTTCCTCGCCCCGGCAGGCCGGGGGCTCAAGAAAAGCGCTCTCGCCTACCGGGCCGCCGCAGTCCTCAACGATCTCGCCAGCATTGACCGCAATACGGGGCTCCCCGCCTCGCATCTTCTTCCCCGCACCCAGGTACTCGGCGCCGACGAGCTTCCCCACCTGCCCGCCTCGGCATGGCGACACGGCCGCTCCGCGCTCTGCTGGCACGACGGCTTCATCGAGAACTCCGAGAGGCTCACCCTGGAGTATATCCGCCTGGCCCGGGAGCGGGGTGCCGTCTGCGCGAACTATGTCCGGGCAACCCGACTCCTCGGCGATGAACACCGCGTTACCGGAGCGCGGCTGCGCGACGAGAGGTCAGGCGAGGAAGCCGATGTTTTCGCCCGCATCACCGTGAACGCCGCCGGGGCATGGATTCCCGAGCTGCGACCGGCCAATCTCCCCTCCCCCCGCGAGGCCTGCGTACGCGCATGGAACCTGGTGGTTCGACGGAACTGGTTCGGGAGTGACGGGGTCGGGCTCGAAGGCGATCCCGAGTCCGCCGCTTCACGCCCTCGTAATTTTTTCTTCGCCCCCTGGCGGGAGGGCACCCTGATCGGCACGCTCTACGAATCCTTCGATCCCGCAACCCAGAGCTGCGCCCTCCAAGCCTCCGATATCGAACGCTTCGTCGCCGAGGTGAACCGGATATTCCCCGAGGCGGATCTTCACCCCAGCGAAGTGTCCTTTGCCCACGTCGGCATCCTTCCCGCGAAACCTAACGCCGGGGATGAGCCTGCCTCCGAGACCCGCATCGCCGACGGGCGGCGCAACGGCGTTGAAGGATTTCTGGGACTCCACGGCGTAAAGTACACCACCGCCCCCATCTGGGCTCGGCGCCTGGCCTCGCTCGTTCTTGAACGGCTAGGCCGAGACCGGCGAGTACCCGCCTCATTCTCCCCCGCTACCCCGCCAACGGCCGGCGAGATACGCCAAGCCGCCAGCCAGGCCGGCTGGACCATGCCGGAGGAAACCGCCCGGTGGCTGGAGCGCACCTACGGCCCCCGCTACCGCGAGGTGCTCGCCCTCACCACGTCGCCTGCCCTCCAGTCCACGCTAGCCAACAGCGTCATCCCGGTCGCTGCCGTCCATCACGCCGTCCAGCGGGAGCAGGCCCTGTGCCTCGCCGATTTCGTTTTCCGCCGCAGCGATCTCGGGAGTTTCGCCCGCCCCCCAGCTGAAACCCTCGAATCCACCGCCCGCGCCATGGCTGGCCCATGCGCATGGGACGAAAGCCGAGTCCGCACCGAGCTGGAGGCGGTGGAGGCGCACTATCTTCGTCTTGGCCTTCCCCCACGCTAGCGGCATGCCATCTCCCCTCGCCCATCTCGCCGCAGCCTCGATGATTGCGCAGCGGACCGCACCCTTGGCGCCCCGCTGGCGGGTCTGGGCCGCCTGCCTGTTTCTATCGATGGCACCCGATCTCGACGTGGTTCCCGGAATCCTCCTCGGCAACCTCTCCGCCTACCACAACCACGCCTCGCACAGCCCCCTCTTCGGCCTCGCCTTCTGCCTGCTGGCCGCCTGGCCGCTCCAGCGCTTCCTCAAGCTGCCTACTGCCCCGCAGGCCTTCGCGCTGGCCGCCGCCTGCTACGGACTTCATCTGTTCATGGACTGGCTCACTTTCGGACGCGGCCTCCTCCTGCTGTGGCCCTTCTCCGGGGAGCGCTTCGCGTCCCCCCTCACCCTCTTCTACGGCGTGCGGCATTCCGAAGGCTTGCGGTCGGCCAAGCATCTGATTACCCTTGCGACCGAGGCCCTGCTGATGGCGGCCCTCTACCTCGGCATCTCAGCCTCCCTACGACTTCGGAAAAACCGGCCATGACCCACCCCAGCTCCGCGATGCAGCGCGACCTCGATTCGGAAAGCCCCGACATCGAATCGTCGTCCGACGCCTACGCCGCCCGGTTCGCCGGGCCCACCGGCGCGTGGATGCTCGCGGCACAGGAGAAGCTCACCCGCCGTTTGCTGGCGAAGGGCGAACCCGTCCGCACCATTCTCGACGTCGGCGGCGGCCACGGGCAGCTCGCCATTCCCTTGTCCAGGGCGGGCTTCGGAGTCACCGTCCTCGGCAGCGACGCCACCTGCGCCCACCGGCTCCGCGGGGCGCTGGATGCAGGGGCCCTGAGTTTCGCCACCGGAAAGCTGCTGGAGATTCCATTCGGGGACCGCAGTTTCGACGCCACCCTCTCCTTCCGGATTCTGCCCCACAGCCGCGACTGGGAGCGGCTGGTCGCCGAGCTGTGCCGGGTTGCCCGCCACCGGGTCATCGTCGACTATCCCACCAGCCAAAGCGTCAACCGCATCGCGCCATGGCTCTTCGAGGCCAAGCGCAAGGTCGAGGCCAGCACCCGCTACTGGCGCTCGTTCCGGCACAGCGAAGTCGATGCCGCCTTCGCCGCCTGCGGTTTCGTGCTGCACCGCAGGGAAAAGCAGTTCTTTCTTCCCATGGTGATCCACCGCATGCTCAAATGCAGACCGGTTTCGTCCATCCTGGAAGGCGTGGCCCGGAACCTGGGCCTGACCCGGCTATGGGGCTCGCCAGTGATCGCCGAATACCGGCGCGAGGAACCCCGCCCGCACAAGGAGCAGCCATGACCGAAGCAGACAGCGGCAGCGACTTCAAATTTAAATCCACGCTCAAGCAGGGGGGGGCCTTCACGGCCTACCGCAGCCTCTACTATGGGCACAGCTCGCTGTGGCAGCTCATCCGCTCCGAGCTTATCGTCACCCTCACCTCCGGCATTCCCGGCGCGCTGGGGCTGGTGCTCCGCAAGGGGCTCTATCCCCGGCTGTTCAAAAGCACCGGACGCAAGGTCGTCTTCGGACGCAACATTACGCTGCGGCACGCCCACAAGATCACCCTGGGGGACAACGTGGTGATCGACGACGGCGTCGTGCTCGATGCGAAGGGCGAAACCAACGAGGGCATCACCATCGGGGACAACGTCTACATCGGCCGCAATACCATCGTCTACTGCAAGAACGGAAACATCCGCATCGGCAAGGCCGTGAACATCTCGTCCAACTGCCAGATTTTCTCGTCCAACGACCTCTCCATCGGCGCGGGCACCGTGGTCGCGGCCTTCACCTACATGCTGAGCGGCGGACAGTACGACCATGCCGACCCCACGCCGTTCGCCGAGCAGAGCGGCATGGTCACGCGCGGACCCACCGCGGTTGGTCCCGACTGCTGGATTGGCGCGCACGTGGTGATCGTCGATGGAGCCACGATTGGCGAGCGCTGTGTCGTCGGCGCAGGCGCGGTGGTCACCTCCGCCATACCGCCGCACAGCCTCGCGGTTGGTACCCCGGCCAAGGTGATCCGCACGATCTAGCGCCTTCGGCGCAGCGGCATCAGACCTCCACGGCCATGCCCTCCCGGGCGAACGCGGCACTGGGCATTTCCCGGCGCAGGGATTCCTCCATTGCCGCAAGTTCGCGGTCTTTGTGGGAGGGCGCGTGGTGGGTGATGAACAGCCGGGAAATGCCGGCCGAGCGGGCGACTTCCACCGCGTCCTGCCAGGTGCTATGCCCCCATCCCCGGAAGGAAGGATACTCGGTATCGGCATAGTGGCCGTCGAAGACCAGCGCACAGGCCGGGGTTGGCTTGG
>CBFGVE010000299.1:0-4236 GCA_965651915.1 uncultured bacterium | reverse complement strand
TAGAACGATATTTCAGCCATGTGCCAAGGCTGTGTCATGGCTGGGTCCTTGCCGTGACACCGCCGCCCGATCAGTGCCGGTCGGGCCTCTGGTGGCTGCTGTGGGCGAACAGCGCGACGATGAACAGGACCAGGAAGACCACCGACAGCACCTGGCAGATCTCGGCCGCGGCAAGGCGGGCGTTGCCGAAACCGAGCAGGGCGCTCGCCACCGCAAGCGTGAGACTGAGAGTGGCCCAGCCGAGCATCGCGAACTCCTGTTTGCGAGTCCGGAAGCCAACGGTCGAACCGGGGTGCCGGTTCGGTGCGCGACCGCTCCGGGGGGCCTGGAGATTCCTTGCGCAGGGGAGCGTCGTCCGGGGAGCAACTGTTGCGGGGGACGTGCGTTGTTTGGCCGAAAGCCCACAAGGGGAGAAGCCACATGATCCGCCGTCTGCTCTGCACCACCGCCATCGTCATCGCCGGCGCCGTTGCGGTGCCCGCGATCGCCGACGACACCACCGACACCTCGGTCACCGAGGCCGGCACCGTCGACATGGATGCCCGTCGCGCCGCGATGAACGACAGCATGACCCGCTGGGAGTCCCGCGTCAGCGACTACGAGGCCGAGGGCGGCACCGTCGACGAGGCCTATTCCGAGTCCTGGTCGGACGTCGAGGCCGCCTGGGCCAATGTCGAATCCGCCACCGCGGACACCTGGGACGATGCCGTCGCGGCCTTCGATTCGGCCATGGACGGCCTCGAGGAGAGCTGGAACGACATGACCGACGAGTCCGGCTCCTGATCACGAACTCCATCCGGCGGCGCCCGCACTCCCTTCGGGCCCGTCGTAGCGATCGGGCTGGCGCCCCCCGGTAGCCCGATCCGAGGAGAGGCGCGGTCCGGCCCTGCAAGGGGTCGGGCCGCGTCTTGCTTTCGCCCCTTCGAAGCGGTCCCGTCCGCCCGTGCTCCGTTCTATGATCGCGCCATGAGCGACGACGCCCCGCAGGGACCCGTGGTGCGCAAGGTGCCCGATGGCGACACCCGGGAGCGCCTGGTCTGCACCGATTGCGGCTTCGTGCTGTACGCCAACCCCAAGGTGATGGTCGGCTCCGTGGCCCATTGGCAGGGCCGCGTCCTGCTGTGCCGCCGCGACATCGAGCCGCGCGTGGGCTACTGGACCCTGCCCGCGGGTTTCATGGAAAACGGCGAGACCACCGAGCAGGGCGCCCGCCGCGAGGCGCGCGAGGAATCCGGCGCCGAGCTCGAGATCGAGCACCTGCTCGCGGTCTACAACATTCCGCGCATCAGCCAGGTCCAGGTGATCTATGCCGCACGGCTGGTCAGCCCCGACGTCCACGCGGGCGACGAGACCCGCGAGGTCGGCCTCTTCGCCTGGGGCGACATTCCCTGGGCCGAGCTCGCCTTCCCCTCGGTGCGCTGGGCGCTGCACCACTGGCGCGACGCACGCGAGACCGGCGACATCGCCGCCCGCACCAATCCCGAAGGCGAAACCGGCGACTACCGCACGGGCGGGCCGGTCTGATCCAGCCGTCGCGGCCAGCCGTTCGCTGCCGCCGTCACCGCCCCGGCTTAGCCGCCGCGCAGCTTGTCGAGGTTGGCCTCCAGCAGCTCCGCGGTCTCGGGCGCCAGCACGTCGGCGAAATCCTCCATCTCGTAGAACGGACGAATCTCGAGCTCGCTGGGCCCGGGCATCGGGTTGGGACAGCGCTTCGCCCAGGACACCGCCTCGGCCATGTCCTTGACCTCCCAGATCCAGAAGCCGGCGACCAGCTCGCGGGTCTCCGCGAAGGGGCCGTCGATCACGCTGCGCTTCGGCCCGTCGAAGGCGATGCGCTTGCCGTGGGACGAGGGTTTCAGGCCGTCGCCCGTGATCATGATGCCGGCCTCGATCAGCTCCTGGTTGAACCTGCCCATGGCCTCGAACATCCCGGGTTCGGGCATGATCCCCTTCTCGCTGTCGGCGGTCGCCTTCACCAACACCCTGACGCGCATGATCGTTCTCCTCGGTTGCCCGGAGACCGGTACGGCCTCCCATGCCCCCACGACGAACCAACGCCTGTGGGTTCGACAGCGCTCTCAAAAAAGTTGTGAGGAACAATCGACGCCAGCAACCCCGCCCTCTCCCCGCCGAGGGAGAGGGATGCGCAGACTTGGGACTCGCGAAGCGAGGCCCTAGTCGGAGCTGGGTGAGGGGGCATTGAAGCAGGCGCCAAGGTTCTTGTCCGCGCTACCGCGCGTAAGATCCCTCACCCTACCCTCTCCCTCAAGGGGAGAGGGGATAATCACCTGAGGTAAAAGGCTATCTCTCCGTCCGGGGCGCTACTTCACCTCGTCCATCGTGCCCACGATATGGGTCACCATGCCGTATTCCTTGGCCTCTTCCGGGCCCATCCAGTGGTTCCGGTCGGTGTCCTTGGCGACGCGCTCGTAGGGCTGGCCGGTCTCGTCAGCGATGATGCGGTTGAGCCGCTCGCGCATCTTGAGGATTTCCTTGGCCTCGATGTCGATCTCGGTCGCCCGGCCGCCGATGCCGCCCATGGGCTGGTGCAGCAGGAAGCGGGTGTTGGGCGTGCAGTAGCGGTTCTGCTTCTGGGCCGCGAGGAAGATGTGGGCGCCCGCGGACGCCACCCAGCCCGTGCCGATCACCTTCACGGGCGCCACCACGAAACGGATCATGTCGTGGATCGCATCGCCCGATTCCACGTGGCCGCCGGGCGAGCTGATCACCATGCGGATCGGGTCGCGGCTCTCCTCGGCCATGGCGAGCAGCTGGGAGATCGTCTCCCGCGCCACCTTCTCGTTGATCTCGCCGAACAGCAGGATCGTGCGGGAATCGAACAGGATCTTCTGGACCGCCCGGTTCTTGTCGTCCTTCTTGGCGGCCTTGTCCTCGTCCTTCTGCTTCTCGTCGGGCTCGTCCTCGTCGTCGGCGACGATACGCAGGTTGAGATCGGTCATGAGCGTTCCCGAATTGTGTGGCGAACGCCTGACATAAGAGCCGCCAACGCCGATTGCAAGCTCAGGCGGCCGGGCGGTCGGCTTGCGGCAGTGCCACGCCGATCATGCTGTCGCGGCTGACGATCGCCGCCAGTTGCTCCTCGTCCCAGTCCTCGGTGCCTGCGGGCCGCTCGGGCAGCACCAGGTAGCGCATGTCGGCGGTGGAATCGTGGACCCGCACGCGCGTGCCCTCGGGCAGCAGGGTGCCGAACTCCTCCAGCACCGCGCGGGGCTCCACCACCACGCGGCTCCTGTAGGCCTTGGCCTTGTACCAGGCGGGCGGCAGGCCCAGCACCCAGCGGGGGTAGCAGGAGCACAGGGTGCACACGATCACGTTCTTGGTGCCGGGTGCGTCGGCCACCACCAGCAGCTTGGTCGGGCCCACCTCGATGCCGAGCTCGCGGGCCGCTTCGCTGCCGTCGTGCAGCATCCGTTGCCGGTAGGCGGGATCGACCCAGGCGCGCGCCACCATGCGGGCGCCCGCGGCGGGGCTGCGCGCGTCCATGCGCTCGATCGCGCGGCGCTCCTCCTCGGCGGAATAGACGCCCTTCTCGATCAGCAGCTCGCGCAGGGCGCGCACCAGCTTCATGTGCGGCGTGAGCCCGCCCGCGTCGTCGTCGACGCGCACCGGATGGGGATGGTCGTGGTCGTGTCCGGCGCTCATGGCGCGGGCTCCAGCCAGTGCTCGTAGATCTCGACCTCCACCACGTCCCCGTCCTGCTCGGCACGTTCGCCCCACAGCTCGCGGGCACCGAAGCGCACCCGGTAGAGCGACTGGCGCGGGCTGCCGTCCCCGCCGTGGGCCAGGCTCTCGGGATCGCCGAAGGTGCCGCACAACCGTTCCACCGCGCCCTGCCGCCCCTTCACGTAGGCCGGCGCGCGATGGTGGCGGTCGGGCCAGCGCTCGGCCACCCGCACCGCGTCGCCCGGGGCGAAGCGCGCGCTCATTCCCCGATCTCCGCGATGCGCCGCTCCAGCTCGTCGGGCGCCACCAGGCCGCGCTCGGTCACCACCCGGCGGAGCGATTCCGCCCAGCGCTCGTAGTAGCCCAGCCGTTCGTAGGCCTCGGGGCCCAGGCTCTCGATGCCCCGGCGCAGCTCGTCGACCTTCAGGTGCCCCTTCTCGCCGAGCAGGGTCATCATCGCATCGACCTGCTTTTCCCAGTGCGCCGGGTCGTGCTCGTGGCGGTCGACGGGCCCGCCCGCGAGCCCCGCTACGTCGTGCGGGCCATTGCGCC
>CBFGVE010000298.1:0-4248 GCA_965651915.1 uncultured bacterium | reverse complement strand
GAGCTGCGCACCTTCAGCCAGAGCCAGGAAATCGATGTCTCCGGCGAGATCCAGCGCATGCAGGAGAAGATCGATGAAACCCGCCGCCGCATCTACGGGAGCCTGAACGCCTGGCAGAAGGTCCAGGTCGCCCGGCATCCGCTGCGCCCCTACACCATGGACTACATCCAGGCCATGACGACCGACTTCATGGAACTGCACGGCGACCGGCGCTATGCCGACGACCGCGCGATCGTCGGCGGCTTCGCCAACATCGGCGACCAGCCGATCATGATCCTCGGCACCCAGAAGGGGCGCGACACCAAGAGCAACCTCGCCTGCAACTTCGGCTGCGCCTATCCCGAGGGCTACCGCAAGGCGCTTCGGCTGATGAAGCTCGCCGCGAAATACAACCGCCCCATCGTCACCCTCATCGACACCCCGGGCGCCTTCCCCGGCATTGAGTCCGAGGAGCGCCACATTGCCGAGGCCATCGCGGTGAACATCCGCGAGATGTTCACCATTCCCGTCCCCATTGTCGTCTGCGTGATCGGCGAGGGCGGCAGCGGCGGCGCCCTGGGCATCGGCGTGGGCGACCGCATTCTCGTGCTCGAAAACGCCTACTATTCAGTCATCTCCCCCGAAGGCTGCGCCGCCATTCTCTGGAAAGACCGCGCCTATGCCGACAAGGCTGCCGCCGCGCTTCGGCTGACCGCCGACGATCTGATCAAATTCGGGCTGGCCGACGAGATCGTGCCGGAGCCCGGCGGCGGGGCCCACGCCAACCCCCAGGCGATGGCCGAAACGCTTAAAGACTGCCTGCTCAATAACATTCGCTCCACTTCCCGCATGTCGCCCGACCAGTTGCTGTCCGGCCGCTACGACAAGTTCCGGGCGATGGGTGCCTTCATCGACCCCGCCGCCCAAACCAAAGCGCAGCCAACCAGCGGTGCGAAGCCCGCCAACGGACGGCGGAAGAAGGAAGCGGCGGTTTAACGGCCCCTCCTCCGCACGATCTGCCGCAAATCCGGACCTAGGCCGCGCGTCCGGCTGGCTCCCTCTACTTTTTTATCCTTTCCCCCTTGACGGCAGAATTATACCGCGTAATATCTATCGGAATTGCGTAGTATAAACTTTTAGCTCGTCCATGATCTCCAACCGCTGCCTATACGCTCTCAAGGCCATGCTCGAACTCGCTAAGCGCGAGGGCTCGGGTCCCGTCTCTATTGGCCAGATTGCCCAGACCCAGGGGATTCCCGCCCGCTTTCTCGAAGCGATTCTCCGGCAGCTCCGCCAGGCGGGGCTCGCCGAGTCGGTGCGGGGCAAGGACGGCGGCTACCTGCTGGCCCGCCCCGCCGAGGAGATCACCATGGGCGAAGTCCTCCGCCTTATCGAAGGCGAGCCGCAGCTCCAGGCCGGCGCTTCACGCAACGGGGCCGACGTATTCACCGAGGCGTGGGAACAGGCCCAGCGGCGCAGCCATGAAGTCTACGATTCATACCACTTCCGCAAGCTGGCCGACCAGGACCGCCTGCAGAGCGGCGAAATTCCCACCAACTATACCATCTAGCCCTCCATGAGCATCCCCACCACCATCCCCGGCTGGAGCGCGGCCGACCTGGCCAGCCCCCGCAGCATCCTCGAACGCGCAGTTGCCCTATACCACCCGGATCTGATCCTCGCCTGCAGCTTCGGCCTGGAGGACGTGGCCCTCATCGACATGCTGGCCGACATCCGCGACGACTTCCGGGTGTTCTCGCTGGACACTGGCCGGCTCAACGAGGAAACCTACGAATGCGCCGAACGCATCCGCATGCGCTACGGCGTGAAGATCGAATGGGTCTTTCCCCAACGTGACGCCGTGGAGGCGCTCGAACGCGCCAAGGGCCTCTACTCCTTCCGCGACAGCGTCGACAACCGCAAGGAATGCTGCGGCATCCGCAAGGTCGAGCCCCTCAACCGGGCGCTCGCCGGGGCTCGGGCATGGATCACCGGGCAGCGCCGGGAGCAAAGTGTAACCCGCACCCGGCTCGACGAGGTGGAGATCGATGCCGGCCACGGCGGCATCGTTAAAATCAACCCGCTGGCCGCCTGGACCCTCGAACAAACCGAGTCGTACGTGAAGGAGAACCGCGTGCCCTACAACCGGCTGCACGATGCGGGCTACCCCTCCATCGGCTGTGCCCCCTGCACCCGGGCGATCCGCCCCGGCGAGGACCAGCGGGCCGGACGCTGGTGGTGGGAGAATCCCGAGCACAAGGAATGCGGACTGCACCTGAACCGGGGCGATGGAATTTAATCAAGGAACCTCATGAGCACGAAAACCTATAACTTCAGCCATCTTGAACTTCTCGAGTCCGAGTCCATCCACATCATGCGCGAGGTGGCGGCGGAATTCGAGAAGCCCGTCCTCCTCTTCTCCGGCGGAAAGGATTCCATCTGCATGCTCCGCCTCGCCGAGAAGGCTTTCCGCCCGGCTCGGTTTCCTTTCCCCCTGCTGCACATCGATACCGGCCACAATTTCCCCGAGCTGATCGAGTTCCGCGACCGCCGCGCCGCCGAGCTGGGCGCCAAGCTCATCGTGCGCACGGTCGAGGACGCTATCGCCCAAGGCATCGCGGTGCCCACTCCCGGCGAGTCGAGCCGCAACCGGCTGCAGTCCCCCACCCTGCTCGCCGCCATCGAGGAGTTCGAGTTCGACGCCTGCATCGGCGGCGCCCGTCGCGACGAAGAGAAAGCCCGGGCCAAGGAACGGATTTTCTCCTACCGCGACTCGTTCGGGCAGTGGGATCCAAAGAACCAGCGACCGGAGCTGTGGAATATCTACAACGGAAAAATCCACAAGGGCGAAAACATGCGCGTCTTCCCCTTGAGCAATTGGACCGAGCTGGATGTCTGGCAGTACATCGACCGCGAGAAGCTAGACATTCCCCACATCTACTACAGCCATCCCCGGCAGGTATTCCGCAAAGGGGGCCAGTGGCTCCCGGTAAGCGACCTGCTCCAGCCGGGACCCAAGGACAAGGTCGAGCAGCTCAATGTCCGCGTCCGCACCATCGGCGACATCACCTGCACTGGCTGTGTCGAATCCGAGGCCTCCACCGTACAGGATATCATCGTTGAAATCTCCGCCGCGCGCGTCACCGAGCGGGGCAGCCGTGCCGACGACAAGTTCTCCGAAGCCGCGATGGAAGACCGCAAGAAGGAAGGCTATTTCTAATGAGCACCACCGAAATCAAGATTCCCAAAATCCAGGGCGAGCTGCTGCGCTTCACCACCGCAGGCAGCGTGGACGACGGCAAAAGCACCCTCATCGGCCGCCTGCTCTACGACAGCAAGTCGATCTTCGAGGACCAGATGGAGGCCCTCGAGCGCTCCAGCGATATTACCGGCGAGGGCCGGGTCAACCTGGCCAACCTCACCGACGGCCTGCGCTCCGAGCGGGAGCAGGGCATCACCATCGATGTCGCCTACCGCTACTTCGCCACCCCCAAGCGCAAGTTCATCATCTCCGACACCCCCGGCCACGTCCAGTACACCCGCAACATGGTCACCGGCGCCTCGAACGCCAACCTAGCGGTGGTGCTCATCGACGCCCGCAATGGGGTTATCGAGCAGTCCCGCCGCCACGCCTACATCGCCTCCCTGCTGCGCATCCCCCACATCGTGGTCTGCATCAACAAGATGGACCTAGTGGGCTACAGCGAAGAGGTGTTCGAGTCCATCCAGGCCGACTTCCGGGATTTCTCGACCAGGCTTCAGGTCAGCGACATCACCTTCATCCCGATCAGCGCCCTGAACGGCGACAACGTCGTCGACCGCTCAACCAATATGCCCTGGTACCAGGGCACCACACTGCTCGCCCACCTCGAGGACGTGCATATCGCCAACGACCGCAACCTCCACGATCCCCGCTTCCCGGTACAGTACGTCATCCGGCCCCAGGACGACCGGTACCACGACTACCGCGGCTACGCGGGCCAAATCGCCGGCGGCTACTTCAAGGTTGGCGACGAGGTGGTGGTGCTGCCCAGCGGTCGCCGCTCCCGCATTGCCGGCATCGACACCTACGACGGCCCGCTCGAAAGCGCCTGCACCCCCGCCAGCGTCACCATCCTCCTCGAAGACGATGTGGACATCAGCCGCGGCGACCTCCTGGTCCGGCCCGACAACGTGCCCATCGTCGCCAAGGATTTCGATGCCATGGTCTGCTGGATGCACGACGAGCCCATGCAGCCCCGCCGCAAGTACAGCATCAAGCACATGACC
>CBFGVE010000297.1:0-4265 GCA_965651915.1 uncultured bacterium | reverse complement strand
CTGGATGGCTTCGGCAACCACGATCCTGGCGCTGGACGCTACGCCGGGATGCGCCCGCCCTGGGATGAAATCCATCCTGGGCGAGCTTGGGCTCAAAGGTGCAAGCCTCCCAAGCAGGAAGCGGGCGCGCTCTTCGCCGATATAGCCGACTATATGCGCAGTATGTTTGGTGGCCAGGACGGTCAGCCCGGGCGTTGACTTTGGCCTGCCATTGGCCTAATGCTCAGGCCATGAAACTGGTACGCTTTGGACCCCCGGGCTGCGAACGGCCCGGCCTGCTGCTCGACGAGGGCATCCTCGACATCCGCGCCTCCGCCTTCGACATCGGGGACTTCGACGCCTCGTTTTTCGCCCGCTCCGGCCCCGAGCGCATTCGCGCTCTGGCCAGCGACCCGGGGCGGCGTCTCGCCCCCATCGCCGGCACCCGCCTCGGCCCCCCGCTGCCCCGCCCCGGCAAGATCATCTGCGTCGGCAAGAACTATGCCGAACATGTGCGCGAATTCGGCGGCGGCGAACTGCCCAAGGTACCCGTCCTTTTCGCCAAGGCCCCCACCGCGCTGAACGGCCCCTTCGATCCTATCGCGATTCCTCCCGAGTCCACCGTGGTCGATGGCGAGGCGGAGCTGGGGGTGGTGATCGGGCGACGGGCCTACCGCGTTGGCGAAGCCGAGGCGATGGACTACGTGTTCGGCTATACCATCGTCAACGACGTCACCGACCGCGAGGCCCAGCGGGCGGGCGGCCAGTGGTTCCGGGGCAAGGGCTACGACACCTTTTGTCCGCTCGGCCCCTGGGTCGCCACCCGCGACGAGATCGCCGATCCCCACAACCTGCGCGTACGCCAGCGGGTGAACGGACAGCTTCTCCAGGATGGCCATACTGGCGACATGATCTTCCGAATTCCCCAGCTCATCGCCTTCATCAGCTCGGCCATGACCCTGGAGCCCGGCGACGTCATCGCCACCGGCACGCCCTCGGGTATAGGCTCGGCGCGCCAGCCCCCCGTGCTGCTCCAGCCCGGCGATGTCATGGACTGCGAGATCGAGGGCCTCGGCGCCCAGTGCAACCCCATCCGCCGCCTCTAGCCCGCTGCGACGGTCTAGTCGCCGTAATCCGGATGGTTCCAGGCGGGAAGGTCTGCCAGGGACTGGACGGCCTGTGCGCTTACTCCGTAGTTCCAACTGATAAAATACGGGCTTAAATCAAAGCCCACGGCGCGAGACAGACGTATGAGCCACTGATCCCATTCCTCTTGATCCGTGGTCGGCAAGAGATGGGGGGCGGAATCTTCATCATCGTGATAGGACTGGAAGGCACTGCGAATCGCCTCCCATCCAAAGGCATGTCGCAGCTCGGAATACATTGCCAGGCGCTCCTCCAAACTTGCAAACGCGAATCCACCCTTTGCTGTAGCGCTGGAAAATAGCGCGAGACGGCTCGATTGATCCCATTGTGCGCTCCACCCATCGCTGGGCCGCCCTGTTGAAACCACCTGCTCAATGGCCCGCATGGCAAACAGATTGACCGTCATCTCGCCGGTTCGTGAATCAGTCCAGTAGGTGGTTTGGTGCAGATGCCCCAGCTCGTGGAACGGCCCCCATACGCCGGCGCCCTGAAGCAGGGAACTATAGTCTGAAAAATTCCACTCGCGCCCGCCAATCGGGTACCCGGCATAGCCGTAGCCGACCTTGGTTTCTACCATGGTATGCATGCGCTCCGGGCGGGTCCTGCGCCCCGCGAGCCCTGCCATTTCGGTTTGGACTCTGAGCCCCTCCTCCCAGAAGGTCATCAGTCCCTCTGGGTCATCGAGGTTCCTGATGGTGTCCGAGCGAACGGTTATAATGACGTTGTCCGCTAAAAGCTCCGCCCATGGCGCCGGGTAGGATCGGATAGCCTCATTCCATTCGGCGTTCGTGGTCTCCCCCAGAATGAAAAATGGAGCGCGCACCACGTTTTCAATGGTGAGGCTGAATGGCTCCAGTCCAGTATCTTTGGGTACGACCACATAAATCAATCCGCCATAGGGGTTCGCAACCGCTAGATTTCCCGCCGTAATCATAAAGTCCCGGCTGTTGCTCGATGGCATGCGCCGATACTCGGGGCGGTGCCTCACATCATCCCATTCTGCCCCGACCTTGACATAGACGCCGTTCAGCGCCGCCACGCTGCCCGATACCGATACGGTGGCAATCTCGCCCGGAGCCGCATACAGGCCAGTGCTTAGCCAAACAGAACTGCTTGCACCTCGCGTGTCCCGGCCCGGCGTAACGGTTTCAAACTGAATGGTCGTGGTGATTCGTTCCACATCGCCTGGCAGGTTTCCAAATACGGGACCAGCCGTCCGGTGCGGTGCAAGGTAATTCAGGGGCAGCTTGGAAACAAAGTCCGATTCTACCCTCAGTATGAATCGGTCAATCTCACTCGTGACTAGATTTGTTGGGCTTGGCACGAGCAGCTCGGCAAGGGGTAGCACGGGCTTGACCAGTTCCGTATAGGCAGGGTCGTAGATGGAAAGGATCTGCGTCGCCAACGTTGCCGCGGACATGGCCTGCTGAAGCGACCCGGTGGAGAGGGACGGACCGTCGGACGCAACCGCAGCAACCGCATAGGTGGCGTTTCCATACTCAGTGCATGCATAGACATTGCTGAAGGAGCTTGAATAGCCGTCGGCCCAGCCCAGCCCGACAGCCCGGAGCAGCCTGTTTTGCGGTGCTTGATCCAAGCGGTAGCCGCCATAATGAATCAGAACCCAGCCGATTTGGGCAGCCACAAGTCCGCCACCTCCGGCAACGAAATCCCGCAGCGCCACTGCCTGCCCATCGGTCAGATGGCGGTCCAGGGCCAGCACGGCAACATCAGACCCTTCAAGCAAAGGCAGCCAATCGACGCCCGACTGGACATCCGTATAGCCCTGCTGTTCAAGCCAGGTCTTCGTTTGATCCACGTTGGTGACAATCCGAATGGATTTTCCACTGCTCCGCGAAACCCAAGCGAGAACGTTGGAGTAAAGCACGTTGCTGTCATCCAGGTGTACATCGGCCCTTGAAAAATCTGCGAATTCATTGTGCCCAAATGCGACCACTCTGCCCTGCCCAAACGAGCTACCCCCGACCCACGGTCGGTGATCAACATCCTGCGCGATGCCAAACGCATTGCCCCATACCGCGATAGGTCCGGGAGTCCCTGAGCGGGCGATGTAGTTTACGCCATTCAGAATTTCACTTCGTGCGGCTGCCGCATCGACCACGGGACTGACGATGATATTCACGACCATGTTGGTATAGCGGAGTGTCCCATCGGCCAGTGATATCCTAAACGAATCCAAGCCAATAAAACCAGGCGGCGGGGAGTAGAGCAGGCGCCCATTTTCCATCGTCACAATTTCACCCCCGTTCAGGGATTGTGTATCGTGACCTGCCAGCACCAGGTTCTCGGTGTAATCCAGCCTATCCGACATAAAGAACAGCTCATCGAACTCAGCTTCCGTATTCAGCACCGCCGAGTAAAGCTCCGATGGGCTGGTGTAGAGCGCTGCTTCCAACGTGCTGCTCTTTAGCCGGTAGAATGTGGCGGACTCACCGGTCGGCAGCCTCACCCCGCCACCTTGCCCTATCATCGCTTGCGCAACCGGCAGCGGCAGCCACGTATCGAGCAGGGCGGAGCTTTCCAGTTCGATCGACAAAAGGGTGTCCTCGTCGGGCGGAACAACCAGCGGCTCAGATCCGGGCTGGCCCGGTGCCAGCAGCGGCACTGGGCCGCCCTGTATGCCGTGATTCACATACAACGCCCCATTCTTCGCGCGATTGGCGCCTGAAAGCAGAATAGGTGCCGCTCCTCCCTGGCCATTCTCCGCCAAAACATACAAGTAGAGGTTGCTCTCGGAGGCGCAGGAAAGCGCCGGATCATTGAGCGCCATCGTACCCAATATTGCCGTCAACCATTTCAACCTGCTCATCTAGGTTCTCCAACCGTGTGATATGCATGTTCGTTCTAATCCAACCCCTGGTAGCACGCGGGACGCCTACGCCTAGGCCAACGCAGCATTACGCTTTACGGTTTGCCGTAGTCAACTCCAGACCTCCTGGGAGACCCACAGTTCACTCGATAGCCCCCATGGGTAGCAGCCCGCAGATCGGACGGTCTTGGACCCCCCATCCGGGGGCGCTGCGAACACTTTGCTGATTTTCATTGGCATGTCCCGCCGAATCAAGTAGATCGATCCACGGATGGATGCTCCTGCGGACAACTCGGTTGAAGGCGGCGAC
>CBFGVE010000296.1:0-4274 GCA_965651915.1 uncultured bacterium | reverse complement strand
TCGGAGCGGCACTATGACGACCAGGACGCCATGACCTACGATGCGGCATACGAATACGACCTCGCGGGCAACCGCACCCGCACCGTGATCAACGGCGAGACCAATGTCTATACCCTGGGCATCGGCGACCGCCTCGCCGACTGGGAGGCCGGCTCCTACGCCTTCGACGCCGCCGGCTGCGTCACCGCCCGGGTGGCGGGCGCGGCAAGCCAGACCCTCGCGTGGGACAGCCTGTATAGGCTCACAGCCGTCTCCACCAACGGCCAGGTTGTCGAAAGCTACCAGTACGACCCCCTCGACCGCAGGATAGCCACCACCACCGGGACGAACACCCAGTGGCACATCCACGCCGGCCCCCACGTCGTAGCCGACGTCGACGCCGCCGGGAACCTCCTTCGGAGTTATACCAACGGCCCCGGCATCGACGACCTCCTCACCCTGACTATCCACACTGGAACCAACGCGACCACCTACGCCTACGTGAAAGACCGCATGGGCACGGTGCTAGCTCTCGTGGACGAAAGCGGCGACGTGGTGGAAAGCTACGACTACGACGCCTGGGGCAACGTGCTTGGCGTGTTTGACTCCAGCGGCGATCCTATAACCGAATCTGTCCTCGGCAATAGGTACCTCTTCCAAGGCCGGGACTACTCCTGGGCCACGGGCCTATACCATTTTAGAGCGCGGTGGTATGACCCCGTTACTGGGCGCTGGTTGTCCAAGGACCCCATTGGCATCTCGGGGGGGGTGAATCTGTACGAGTTCTGCGCCAATAGTCCAATTAACTTCGTTGATCCGCTTGGTTTGTGGTCAATTTATCGCTGGCTATATACAGGTGATGGTAATGCGACAGACGAGGCCTATAATGCAGCATTGGGTGCATCAGGAGAATACCTGCTGAAGCACGGTGTTCAAGACTTGAAGCAGGGCGCAGCTGCGGCCATCGATGGAATAGTCCCATTCCGAGACCCTATGGCGAGCTACTACGACCCTTCAGATTCAATGCTACAGGCCAGCCAATTTTTTGGCAGTGTGGCACGCGACGCCTATACAGCAAGATTATTCATTCGGTTTGGAGCGGCAGTTGCCAAAGCTGGAAACATGGGCGTTCTTTCAGAAGGGAAGCTTTACGCCATTGGTAGGTCAGGATTTGGACAGATGTTTACAACAAATGCTGGCAAAGGTGGATGGCTAGGAACTGCGCTTACAGCGGCTTTTGCCTTTGATACGGCACGCGACTTTTCAGAAATGTATTACCCTCCACAAAAATAAGCGTATAAAATGAATAAGTGGCTGCTTATTTGCATTCTTGCATCGTTATACTGGTTCGTCATGTTTTTTGTACCAAAATTTTGGGATGTTGAAAAGAGTCCGCATAATCCGGATGTCCCGTCACTTATAAAAGTTGCATCCGTATTAGAGTTAATATTCGGAAGCATGCTTCTATCGATATTTGGTCTCAATATTATTTTTAGAGTTTATTGGCCTGAAAATCCTATAGGGATAATGTATCTTTTTTTTCTATTTCTGCTTGGTATTGCTTCAGTTTTTGGAAGCGTTATTATTAAAAGATCGGATGCATTTTCTAAGATGTATTTGATTGGCTTAAATTTAACTCGTCTAATCGTTCCTGTTATTGGGGTCATTGTGAGCATTGTTAGCATTTTACTGCTTTTTGGATTTAAGTCCTCCCGGGATTTCTATGATTTAAAAATCAAAAGCAGTAATATTTAGTAAAATCCTCACTATCCATTAAAACCGCATGATTGTTAGCGAACTAGCTTAGGTGAGTGGATTTAAATACGATAAACATTGGTACTAGGGATTTCGGTCTTTTGTCGCCAGATTCGGTAGCTAAAGCGAATCTTATAATTTCCGTTCGGAAAATAGTATCTAAGGATGCCTGGAGCTATAAAACCTACGGCTACGACACCGTTGACCGGCTGGTTTCGGAGCGGCACTATGACGACCAGGACGCCATGACCTACGAAGCGGCATACGAATACGACCTGGCGGGCAACCGGACCCGGACCGTGATCGACGGCGCGACCAACGTCTACACCCTGGGCATCGGCGACCGCCTCGCGGACTGGGGGTCCGGCTCCTACGCCTTCGACGCCGCCGGCTGCGTCACCGCCCGCGTGGCGGGCGCGACAAGCCAGACCCTCGCCTGGGACAGCCTGTACCGGCTGACAAGCGTCTCCACCAACGGCCAAATGGTGGAGAGCTATCAGTACGACGGCCTAGACCGAAGAATAGCCATCACCACCGGGACGAACACCCAGTGGCACATCCACGCCGGCCCCCACGCCGGCCCCCACGTCGTAGCCGACGTCGACGCCGCCGGGAACCTGATAAGAAGCTACACGCATGGGCCGGGCATCGACGATCTACTGACGCTGACCGTCCACGATGGAACCAACGCCACGACCTACGCCTACTTGAAAGACCGCATGGGCACGGTGCTGGCGCTGGTCGATGAAGCTGGCGACGTGGTGGAGTCCTACGACTACGACGCGTGGGGGAACGTGCTGGGGGTATACGACGAGAACAGCGACCCGATAACCGAATCCGCCGGGGATGTCCCAAGCATTGTTAAATCTCTGGATGGTACCAGGCGGCTTTCTCTATCTGTTCGATTTCGGCTTTTCGGTCAAGCTTCGTTTCCGCATGTTCTCCCCCCGCCGGACGGAGGCCGTCCCCGAAGGGGTGCCGCGGAGCGGCAAGGCCGGAGTCCGGCGGGGGGAGGCCCTCATGCCGCGGCCTGCGTTTCCCGGGCCTTTCTTTCCAGCGCCCGTACCAGCTCGCCCAGGTCGCCGTGCCCCCTGATCCGCCGGAATCCCTTCTGCGCCAGGGCCAGCCCGCTGGCCATCCACAGGTCCGCCTGCCGGGTGTCCGCCCTCCAGCGGCACACCCGCCCGACGTGGCGCCTGAGATTCCTGAACGCGTTCTCTATGCTGTTGGTGGAGAGCAGCGACGTGTTGAGCGTGGCCGGGACGTTGAGCCGGTGCAGCGCCAGCAGCTCCCCGGCGGCCTCCCCATAGCTCTCCCTCGCCTTCGCGTTCCTCGCGGCCAGGAACCGCTCCAGCTCCCGGCAGACCTCCAGGGCCGCCTCCTCCCCCTGCGCCCTGCGGAGCCGGGCGAAGTACCCCGCGAGGGCCTTCCAGTCCTTCCTCGGCAGGTATCCGCGGATGTTCCGCTCCTTGTGCACGAGGCACCGCTGCACGACCACCCGGGGGAACCTCGCCTCCACCGCCTTCCGCAGCGCCTTCGACCCGTCGAGCACGGCGAGCAGGAGCCGTCCGGCAGGCTGCCGCAGCCCCCTCTCCGCCAGGCGGCCGAGCAGGTCGGCGCAGACCTGCTCGTTCTCGCTGGAGCCCACCTCGAACCCCAGGATGCGCTTCTCGCCCGCGCCGTCTATTCCCAGAGCCACCGTCGCCACCAGCCCGTCCGCCAGCACCACCGCGTCCACCATCAGCACCAGCAGGTCGTACCCGCCCAGGTCCGCCGTCTGCATCTGCTCCGCCAGCTCCGCCGCCTTGCGCTGCCACAGCCTCGAGAGGCTGCTCCTGCTCTCCCCGCGGACCTCGCGCTCCCGGAGGGCCGCGGCGTTCCGGGTGCTCACCCCGCAGAGCGTCGCCCGCATCATCGCGTCCTCCCACTCCCCTGGGTCCTGCGCCAGCTTCCAGGTCTCCAGGCGGACTTCCGCCGTCCCGTCCCCGTCCCTGACCCGCACGCGGGGCCGGCTCATCGGCTCCTTCCTCCCCTGCACGTAGACGCTCGACGGGGCGCTCCCGGCACGCTGGTGCGGGCTGGCCTCCAGCGGATGCCAGGCCGGGCCGCACAGCCCGTCGATCTCCTCCCGGACAAGATCGGCCAGCGCCTGCCGGGCCAGCCCCCTGATCGTTTCGCGGAAAGCCTCCGCGTTCGAGTCCCTTTCAGCTTGTGTCAGAATGCTCTCTTCCTTAGTCTCGTCCATGGTGGTATTCCTTTCGGTTTGGCTTCGTCGCCTGCGATCCTGTCGGATCGCCCAAGGGGATACCACCTCAAATTTTTAACAATTTTTGGGACGCTGCCGAATCCGCCCTCGGCAACAGGTATCTATTCCAAGGCCGGGACTACTCCTGGGCCACGGGCCTATACCATTTTAGAGCGCGGTGGTATGACCCCGTTACTGGGCGCTGGTTGTCCAAGGACCCCATTGGCATCTCGGGGGGGGTGAATCTGTACGAGTTCTGCGCCAATAGTCCAATTAACTTCGTTGATCCGCTTGG